>CAZSVW010000078.1:0-6057 GCA_964610485.1 Candidatus Hydrothermarchaeota archaeon
GCTCAGAAGTAAAGGCCTTGCTAAGACCTTTGATAGAGCTATTAGCGGGGATACCTTCAATAGTCTATGGTTTCTTTGGGTTGATGCTGATAGCCAATATTGTTCAGAGAAGTTTTGATTTGCCAACTGGAGAATGCCTTTTTACGGGTTCTTTAATCCTGGGAGTTATGATCCTTCCAGTTATAATAAGTATCTCTCAAGATGCAATGGAAAGTGTTTCTAAGGAATATAGAGAAGCTTCTCTAGCTCTAGGTGCAACCGAGTGGCAAACGATAAGTAAAATAGTTATTCCATGCGCTTTTCGTGGAATTTTGGCAAGTGTCATACTTGCTATGGGAAGAGCGATAGGCGAAACGATGGCGGTTGTTCTCGTTCTTGGAAATGTTGAAAAGTTTCCTACATCTATATTTGACCCAGCAGAGGCTTTAACCTCTGCGATTCTCTTGGAAATGGCAGAGGCAGTGGTGGGAAGCACTCATTACCAAGCTTTATTTGGTCTTGGGATAATTCTCTTCTTCATAACACTCCTTCTTCGTTTAGTTTCTGAGAAAATAATGAGGTGAAAGCCATGGAAGCCAAAACTACCAATAAACTGATGATAGCTTTATTCTCACTTTCAACTTTGCTCATAATTTTCATTTTATTTTCAATTTTAGCTTACATTTTTATTAAAGGAGCAAGAGTAATTGGTTGGGAATTTCTAACAGAGATGCCCAGAAAATTCGGAGAGGAGGGAGGGATATATCCGGCGATTTTAGGAACGTTATATCTCGTGGCAACCGCTTTGGTCTTTGCTTTACCTATCGGCGTTGGTGCGGCGATCTATTTTGTAGAGTTTGCAAAGGAAAGCAAACTAACTAGAGCGATAAGGATAACCGTTGATACACTGAATGGAATACCCTCTATAGTCCTTGGACTCTTTGGAATGGCGTTTTTCGTCTATTATCTCAGAGATTTTACGGGAGGAGTTTCAATTCTTTCAGGTGGGCTAACGCTCGGAGTAATGGTCTTGCCTACCATAATAAGGACATCCGAGATCTCTCTTTCATCTGTGCCTAAGGAATACATAGAGGCGAGTTATGCCTTGGGAGCAACGAAGCTTCAAACGATTAGAAAGATAATTTTACCAGTAGCTCTACCGGGAATAATAACCGGAGCAATTTTGAGTTTTGGCAGAGCTGCGGGAGAAACAGCTCCGATAATATTTACAGCGGCGATTTCAAATGCGGTATTACCAAAGTCGCCTTTTCAGCCAACGATGGCTTTAACCACACATCTCTATTTTCTTGCTTCTGAAGGCAGAGCCATTGACAAAGCTTATGGTACAGCATTGGTTTTGATATGCATAGTTCTAATCTCTAACTTCATTGCAAGGAGTATAAACTGGTATTGTTCGAGAAACCTGAGGGGGTAAAAAAATGGAGAAGGCCAAGATTGAAGTGAGAAATCTAAATCTCTACTACGGAAGCTTTCACGCTTTAAAAAACATAACCATGAAGATAAAAGAAAAGAGGATAACCGCCGTTATAGGTCCTTCTGGCTGTGGAAAATCAAGCTTTATACGCTGTTTGAACAGAATGAATGACCTAATAGAAGGAACAAGGGTAGAAGGTGAGGTCTATATAGATGGAGTGAATATTTATGAGAGAGATGTTGATGTCGTGGCATTGAGAAAAAAAGTTGGCATGGTCTTTCAAAAGCCCAATCCTTTTCCCATGAGTATTTATGACAACGTCGCCTATGGTCCGAGGATACATGGGATTAAAGATAAGAAAAAACTTGACGAAATTGTAGAGGATGCATTAAAAAAAGCTGCTCTATGGGAGGAGGTCAAAAACAAACTCGAGTCATCGGCTTTATCTTTATCGGGAGGTCAGCAGCAAAGATTATGTATAGCAAGAACTTTGGCAGTAAATCCAGAGATAATCCTTTTTGACGAGCCTTGCTCGGCTTTGGACCCCATATCAACGGCAAAAATAGAAGATTTGCTTATAGATCTGAAAAAGAATTATACAATAATCATTGTTACCCACAATATGCAGCAAGCCGCGAGAGTAAGTGATTATACTGCTTTTTTACTACTTGGAGAGCTTATAGAGCATGACAAGACCGAAAAAATTTTCAAAAATCCAAAAGATAAGAGAACTGAAGATTATATAACTGGGAGGTTTGGATAATGGTTAGAAGATTTGAAGAAAGCTTAAAACTTATAAAAAAGAGAATTTTAATGCTTGGAGAATACACAAAAACCTCTTTAAAACTTTCTCGTGAGTATATCGAGGAAAAAGCTGAAGATAAACTTAAAAGAATATCAAAAATGGAAAAGGAGAGTGATTTACTGAACTTGGAGATTCAGGAAAATTGTTTAAACTTAATAGCTCTTTTTCAACCAGTTGCAAGGGATTTAAGATTTATTTCAGCTATGGTGGAAATTTCTTATTTTCTTGAAAGAATATGCGATTTAAGTGAAGGAATTGCCAATATAATAAAAAAACTAAAATTAGATGAGGATGACACATTCTATTTACAAAAAATGCTGGACCAAGTTTATGAAATTATAGAAGTAGAGATGGAAGCCTTAGAGAAAACCTCTATCGATAGTTTAAGAATTGCATGTCAAGCAAAGGACGATATAATAGACCTTCTCGACGAAGAAATGAGAGAAAACCTGAGGAAAAAAATCTCAGAAAATCCTGAAAAGACTCAAAACTTGGAGTTAATCCTAGTTTCCTACTTTATAGAGAGAGCCGGAGACTTAGCATGTAAAATAGCTTCAAGAATATTATTCATGGTTGAAGGTGAAAGAGTACATATAAAATAAGAAAAATCTAAAACCTAACCTTTTTTATGTGGTTAATCTTAACTATCTAAGCAAGGTGGTCCCCATGGAAGAAGAACTCCTTAAGATCCTTGAAAGGGATGCAAGGGCATCTGAAAGTAAAATTGCGGAGATGCTCGGAGTTGCCGAAAAAAAAGTTAAGAAAAAAATAAAAGAACTTGAGGAAAGGGGAGTAATAAGGAAGTATAAAACAGTAATTAACTGGGAGAAATATGGAAAGGAAAAAGTTTATGCTCTCATCGATGTTAAGGTTACTCCACAGAGAGATAAAGGTTACGATAGTATAGCAGAGAGGATAATGCGTTTTCCCGAGGTTAAAAGTTTATATTTGGTCTCTGGACATTACGATTTGTCTGTTTTAGTTCAGGGAAAAACCATGAGAGAAGTATCAAGTTTTGTTGCAGAAAAACTGGCTCCTCTAGAGCAAGTTCAAAGCACAGTAACTCATTTCATTTTGAAAGTTTATAAGGAGGATGGAGATATATTCATAGAGGAAGAGAAAGATAGAAGGCTGGCTGTAACACCATGAAAATTGCTTCTAGAATTAAAAAAGTTCCTCCTTCTGGTATTAGAAAATTCTTTGATATAGTGTCTGAGTTAGAAGGGGTTATCTCTCTCGGAGTAGGAGAGCCTGATTTTGTTACGCCGTGGCATATAAGAGAAGCATGTATTTATGCATTAGAAAAAGGATTTACGATGTATACATCAAACTACGGCATGATTGAGCTAAGAGAAGAAATATCTAATTATCTAAAAAATCGATTTAAGGTTGAGTATGATCCTGAAAATGAGATTTTAGTAACGACCGGAGTAAGTGAAGCCTTAGATTTGGCTATTAGAGCCACTGTGGACATAGGCGATGTGGCTATTATCCATGAGCCCAATTATGTATCTTATAAACCCTGTGTTATTTTTGCTGGTGGAGAAGTAAAAATAGTAGAAACCAAAGAAGAGAACAGATTTAAGCTTATACCAGAAGAACTTGAAAAAGCAGTAAGCGATAAAACAAAAATTTTGATAATAAATTATCCAAATAACCCTACTGGAGCGGTAATGAGAAAAAAGGAGCTTGAAGAAATAGCTGATGTAGTAATAGAAAATGATATGTTAGTTATTTCAGATGAAATATATGCAGAGTTAACCTATGGTGGTAAACATATAAGTTTAGCCTCATTAAATGGGATGAGAGAAAGAACAATACTTTTAAATGGTTTTTCTAAAGCCTATGCTATGACCGGATTTAGGATAGGCTATGCATGCGGGCCTTCTCAACTTGTAGAGGCTATGATGAAGATTCATCAATATTGCATGCTATGTGCACCTATAACTTCGCAGAAAGCGGCCATTGAAGCACTAAGGAGAGGATATCCCGAAGTAAAAAAAATGGTAGAGCATTATAATCAGCGTAGGAGGTTTATTGTCAAGAGATTAAATGAAATGGGTCTAAATTGTATAGAACCTCAAGGAGCTTTTTATGCTTTCCCATCTATTAGAGATTTAAACATGAGTTCTGAGGAATTTTCGACAAAACTTTTAAAAGAGGAGAGGGTTGTCGTTGTTCCTGGAAATACTTTTGGGAACAGCGGAGAGGGTTTTATCCGATGCTCTTATGCCACTTCTCTCAAGTCAATCGAGGAAGCTATGCTTAGGATGGAAAGGTTCGTTCTTAAGCATTTAAAATAAAGAATATATACTTCATTTTCGAAAGCTTTATATTGTTAAAATGAAAAATAAGTGAAAAGGTGATAAAAAATGGGAGATATTCCTGTTGCGGCTGCGGATAGGATTATTAGAAAAGCTACAAAAATGCGCGTTGGTACAGACGCTGCCAAGGAGCTAGTAAGGGTCTTAGAAGAAATAGGTGCAGATATAGCTGAAAGAGCTGGAAAATATGCCAGACACGCAGGAAGAAAAACAGTAAAGGCAGAGGACATAAAACTAGCTAGTGAATAGTTTTATTTCCCTTTTTTTATTTTTTTAAGATAATTTCTTGGTCATAAAAAGCTAATTTTCCTCCTAGTACTACTGTATCGACTCCTCCGTATGTTTTCCATCCCGAGAATGGAGAGTATTTCGCTTTAGAATAAAATTCTTCTGGTTCGATTGTTCCCCTTTTTTCTAAGTCTAATACTACCAAATCCGCATCATATCCTACCTTTATTTCTCCTTTAGTTTTTAATCCAAATATTTTTGCAGGATTTTTACTAGTAGCCCTAACTATGGTGTGGAGGTCTAGAATTTTTTTATGTGCAAGAGTAAGCAAAAGTTTAAGCATAACATCTAAGTTGGGGATCCCTGGAGGAGGGTTTTCACTTTCTTTTTCCTCCAAACTGTGTGGTGCATGGTCACTTGCGATTATTGGTATTCTTCCTTTCTTAAGCGCTAAAAGGAGAGCTTTATTATCCTCTCTCGTTTTCAGGGGAGGATTCACTTTAGCTATGCTCCCCAATCTCTTAAAATCCTCATATGTCAGAAGCAGATGATGAGGGGTAACTTCGCATGTTGTATATTTATTTAGATGTTTAAGTGACCCTCTATATGAAATATGGCAAATATGGCAAGGATTCTTAAATTTTTCTGCTAATCTACATATTTTTTTTACAGCTTTCTCTTCAGATTCGGGAGTTCTCTCCTCTCCTTCTGCATGGATACAACAAAAAAAATTTTTTATAGCATATTTTAGTGTTTCTTGGGATATCTCTCCTAAAGTACCATCCATATAAATTTTATAGGCAAAAGGATGTACTTTTTCTGCATCTTTTTTGTTTTCATTCGTTATCCCAAATATTATTCCAAAATTAACTAAACATTTCCTTTTAGCCAGTTCTATTCTTAGCTTAAATTTTTTTTCATCGATTACTGGTGGGGAAGTATTCGGCATATCTGCAATAAAGGTAACTCCATTGGCAATTGCGGCTTTACTACAAGATTCAAAGTCTTCTTTGTAGCGTTGATCAAAATCTCTCGCATGAACATGTACATCTATTATTCCCGGGATTACCGGTTTGCCTTTTACATCTAACTTTTCTTTACCCTTTAGTCCTACTCCTATTTTTTTGATTTTTCTATCTTCTATGAGGATATCTCCTTTGAATATCTCTTTTTCAGTTACAATCTTGCAGTTCTTCAATATCATAACTCACCTTATTTTTCTCTTCGTGGATCTTTATAAATAAAATGCATAACCCAACATCCACGACACCGACCCAAAAATCCAA
>CAZSVW010000079.1:0-2647 GCA_964610485.1 Candidatus Hydrothermarchaeota archaeon
CTCTTCTTTGGTCAGACCATATAATTTATAAACCAATTGATCAATCTGGCGTTCGTATTCGAGTAGTTAAGATTGTTAACCATTGTCTCCAGATTAAAATTTGACTCAAAATTTCTTATAGAATGCCTCCTTCCCCTGTACTATAAGTTTATACTTCCATCCTTTGGATTCACAAAATTCTTCTGCACTCTGTCTTTTTAACTTCGTAGAAAGCCAAAGTAGAAAAGGCAACCCTTTCCCTTCATGAATCTCTTTATGCCCATCCGTATATTCAACTAAAAAGTCTGGCAAATAATATCTTGTGAACCCTAAGAATTTATATGGTATTTTAATACCATGTTTTTTCGTCCAACTCTTTACAGCAGGATCCCGTTCTAATTCAACCATGTATTGTCTTTCCAATGCAGAATCATATTCCTCCTCTCCATAAGGACTCTTCTTTAAATTTGTCAATTTGCCTTTTTTGGTAATCATAACTATTTCTTAGTTAATATCCCTTCTATCAATTCTGGCTTTAAGAAAACATCTCTAACTTGATCAATTATTGCCCAAAGAATACGCAATTGCCTTTCCTCGCTTGATTCTTCAATCTCTTCTCCTAACAAGAATCTTTTTTTAATATGATCCCGGATGATTTTTATTAACAATAATTGTCTCTCATCAGGATTTCTATCATATTCAATGAGTGCATCACGGGCGATTAAATGTATCTGTCTTATAAGTTGTTTTTTTTAATCCATCAAGTCCCCAGTGTTCTGTCTTGGTAACTTTAGCAATCTGCTCAACTTCTATCTTTGGAACACTACTTTTATCAAGCGTGGTCAAATCTGTATCCAGATTTAAACTTTTTATCTGGTCAATATCTTCTGTTATATTCATTTTATAAAAATCATACTTATATTCATCTAAATACTTCTGCCACTCATAAATTGGCTCAACTACTTCTGGTGGTTCAGGGGTAGGAGGAAGTTTTGAAATATCAAGTTTCTCCTCAGCCTCCTCGATAGTTTCCTCCTCTTCTTTAATTTCTTCCATCTTTTCTTCTTCAGGAATCTTTTGTATATCAACCACTACACCTGCCGGATCTAGTGCGTCTGGATACTCTGTTGCTTTCAAGTTTTCCCAAAGCCATTTATGTTTCAAAATTGGATGATCTACCACAAATAACGATTCCCATTTCTCAGGGTTTTTACTCATCCTCCTTAAGCCTCTACCAATAACCTGTGGTCCATATACAGAAAACTTCTGACCATCAGGCATCTGTTTAAAACTAAATTTCCTAAAAAGTAAGATAACAGAGATATTCCGCACATCCCATCCCTCACGTAGCATTAAAACGGAGACTATAGCATCCCATTCGCTTAAAGGGTTTTTGTTTAACTCCCTTGCTTCCTGTTTAAGTTCATCATCGGATTCATTAGTTACAAGCAGAATTTTATTTACCCCATATTTTCCACCTACCTTTTCAAGTTCTCGGGCGATATTTTCAGCATCTTTTATAGAAACTGCTACAACAAAAAGTAAAGGTTTAAATTTAGGGGTTCCATTCTTTTTCTTTGGAACTCGTAACCATTGTTCTTTAAGTAATTCAAGGGCAATTGCAATTTGTTGTCGCATTGGTTTTACGCTTGTAATATACCGTCTTGCTGAAATAGGACGTTTTTCAATCTCTTCCCAAGGTACTTCTTCAGCAGAAATAGTCTTTCCTGTTTTCAAATCTTCATAAGTCAACTCAACCTTACGCACATCGGGATGAAAAACAACAATCCGTTTAATGATTTTATCCCGCATACCTTCAGCAATACCATAGACAAAGATCATTTTACTATCGGGATGCAATCCATCTAACCGATCTGGAGTAGCAGTTGTATCAAGGCGAAAAAATCGCTTGGGTTTAAGTTTATTCATCAAATCATTATACTGTTCGGCTTTGGTATTATGGGCTTCATCATTAAAAATAACCAATGATTCCACATTATCCTGTATAACTTTCCAATTATCTGTCCGTTCATAGATCTGGTGAATATTCCCTATTATAATATTAGCGGCCCTAATTCCTGCAGGACTTGCCTTTGGTTCCATCACATGAAGTTCTAGTCTTTCTTTAAGGGGTAAATAAGAGTTAGTAAAAAAAGGAAAGATATCGTATATATAGGTTTCAGAAAGCCGATCAAAATCATCAACCAATCTTGACCTTACAATTGTATTAGGAGTTAATATTAAAAATTTAGTTTGGCCATGGACAATCATCATATAGGCAATCATTGCTCCGATAACTGTTGTTTTGCCACCTCCGGTAACAACATTTATCAATAAATCCTTTTCTCCCAAAATTTCAAAAGCGTAAACACATCTCTGGATAGCCTCAAGTTGCATTTTCCATTGCTCCTCAATAAAAATCTCCATTTTAGGTTTAAAGTGAGGTGAAGAAAGATGTTTTAAAAAGGTTATTCCAGCTTCAGGTATACCCTCAAATTCAGACTTTACCCATTCTTTAAAATTTTGTTCGTGAGGTTTAAAAAAGTAATGCATATCTACCTTTCAAAAATAATTTTTTAAAACACTTGACAACGTTATCTTCTCTATGATATATTTTAATTGATCCATTATTGGAGTTGGATAGCCCGTGTAGGGCTAGCGTGAGAAA
>CAZSVW010000079.1:2747-5761 GCA_964610485.1 Candidatus Hydrothermarchaeota archaeon
AGAAATATCTTTCCATAACCTTCTATTCTCCCAGTATAATATTGCTGATTATATTTCCCTCTAATTACCTTACAAACCTTTTCACCGAAACGACCTTCTTCTGCTTTATCAATTCTATTATTCTCCATAAGAATTTCCTGTTTTAATGGGTGGGCAATAATATCGCATATTTGAAGTCCACCGATATTAGCATTTTTAGGTTTTATCTTAATCTCTTTACTGGTTAGCACTTCTTGGAAGAAATTAGGTGATCTGAATTGTGTTCCACTATTATAAACACTTCTATATGCTTCTTTTAATTGTCTATCTTCTGTTCCTCCTCTACTTTCTGCTAAAACATCACCTTTAGCACTATGGAAATGTAAAAAACCACAATATCTCTCAAGTAATGCTCCTAAACAGTAATGATAAGGATGATAAGCAAATTCCTGATAACGTTCTATATGAGATTTCTTATCTATAACTACTGTAATAATTGTGTATTCCATTTCTCTTAAAAAAGATAAAATATCTTTATCAAACGCTTCTTTTCGTTCAGAGTCCCTTAACCGCCAAAAAGGACCTCGTTTATTGATAATATCCTTTCTATGCAGTATTACAGGCTCATCAGGATTATGAGGAAAATGTTTCTGTTTTAGATTTTCTAATTTAGGATAAAAATTAATTCGATAATTTTCTGCTTCTATAATACAACCTGCCAAAGCAAGATACCTTTTCTCAGGTAATTCCATCTCCGGATAATGTTCAAAAGGAATTGTTATAATTTCTTCCTTAGCTTTTATTCTGAATTTTCTTAATTCTTTTTTGCCATAGGTGTGATCTCCTGATTCGTCAATATAAAGTCGATAAATCCTCCCAGGCATTATTATAATCCTTACTTATACTTACTCTATTGTTATTCTCTTTGCCAGTATCGCTTCCCCCGCTAAATTATCCTGCACCTTACAAACAATAGTATACTCGCCTTCTTTCTCAAATTTATGTTTAGCAGTTAATATCGCTTCAAACCTCTCGCCTTTCCCCTTTATTTTAACTTTTCTTCGTGAAAGAATATAATCTTTATGAGCAGCAAAATGACCTTCCTGATAATCAAAATCCCACTGACAGTTAACTAAATAGCCATCTTCATTGGTAGAAAAAGCATCTATTGCTTCAAACTCATATTCCAAAGGCCCTATTCTTTTAACTCGAATATCACCTATTACCGGTGATTTAGAGAAACGTAAGAAAAACTCGCCTTCCTCTGCATCAGGATATCTTTGCAAGATACGAGCACGAAACTCTTTAGAATCAAGTGGGATAAGGTCTATCTCCAACGGAAGGTTATTATCTTCAATATACCGGCGTAGAATTTTTATATATTCCACTACCTGTCTTGAAAACCTCCAGCCGATAATTTTAGCTCTCACCAGTTTATTCGGTTCTAAACGAGATTTTATCTCATCAAAAAACGCCTTAACCTCTTGAGCATCTATAGACTCTGCAGGATCAGGAGGTCCCACTAAAATTGGTTCTTGCTGTCTTGGTGGACGATATCCATGAGTTATACCTTCGGCAGTATTGCGAGAAGCACCATAACAGGTAAGGACAAATTTAATAAAACTTTCTCTATCTAAATTCTTAAATTTCTCTATTGGATAGACACCATGATAATAAACTTCGATGTTAGGAACCTTTTCAGTTATACCTTCTCCTTGGAGTTTAAATTGAAATCCACTCCCGTCTTTAGAAATATTACTCTTTACTCCACTCATCTCTTCGCCAATTTTAACTAAGCGGTCAAGGGTTACAGAAATTGCTACTCTTGATGAATCGCAACCAATAAATCTACGCTTCAATTTCATCGCCACCGCTAAAGTAGTTCCTCCTCCACAGAAAAAATCTGCAACAATATCACCTTCGTTAGATGAAGCTTTTATAATACGTTCTAAAAGAGCTTCGGGTTTTTGAGTAGGGTAGCCTATCCTTTCTGTATCCTGCGATTGAATTGATTGAAGTTCCCAAACATCTTCTGGAACTTTTCCTTCATCCAAATAATATTTGTAATATTTCTTACTTCCTTTTCCATAAACTAATCTATATTGCCTCCCATTTCTATCTGTTTCTAACCTTCCGCCAAAACTCTCAGTTCCTGCTTTCATTTGTACACGAATCGACTCTTCATTAAATTTGAAATCGTGGGTCTTAGAATAAATAAAAATTATATCATGCTTTCTTCCAAATCTTTTCTTACTACGAGCACCAACCTAATACCACCAGACAATTTCGTTCTGAAAATTTTCATACCCAAAAATCTTATCCATCTCCACCTTAATATAATGAGAAGCGTGCCAGTCGCAATGGACATAAATAGAGCCTGTGGGTTTTAAAACCCGTCTCATCTCCCAAAGTCGGGCATTTAGCCAGATTAAATAAGAATCAATTCCTCCTTCCCATATATCATAAAAAGTCCTTACCTCATTGGTATCACCCCAGATAACATTGTATTGCCTGCCACTAAAAAATGGTGGGTCAATATAAATTAAATCAATAGAATTAGAAGGAAGTGTCCGCAAAACCTCTAAGTTATCACCAAGAATAAGCTGATTTGGTGAAAGTTCGAGAGCATTAAAAATTACTGTATCCTCATTGCCCGGAGGATGAAACCGAGGAAGTCTTATATAGGGAAAAACTCTATCAAAAGCCTTATGTTCATCATATCCTAACGGAGGTCTTGTGGGATCAGGTAAATTACGAACCCGCTTGCGAATCTTACTTGAAACTGAAAAAACAGCTTCTTGTTTAGGTAAACCTTGTGCTTCGGACTCTTTCTGAATTTCTAAGAGTTCCTGCTCTGACTGTATATCTTTCTTTCGCTTCCTGGTCATTTATTAATTATTCCTAAAGTTAAGACAGAACTCATCTTATTGTTATTTTACTTCTTAAATATTTCTCAATATCCTCTTTCCTAAACCTCCATTGTCCGCCAAATTTAAATACGGGGATTTTGCTTTCACGACAAAGTCTGCGAATGG
>CAZSVW010000080.1:0-5713 GCA_964610485.1 Candidatus Hydrothermarchaeota archaeon
TGAGTCTTCTTCTCTCTTCTTCGGTCAGATCTGCCAATCTCGTAAATTCATCATCTTTTTTAATGGGAATATCTAAGTCATTAAGAAACTGCAAGCTGGCAGATTCGCTTCCACTTAACCCGGGGATAAAAGGTTCTGTAGTATATTCTATCGCTTTGAATAATGGTCTGGTTTGCCTACCGTAGAGCCTCAAATCTTTCTCAACCCTAAGAATACCCAACCTTTCACCTTCCTTTTGAATCAATTTATTTATCCCCACCAATTCTCCTGTAGCGTCTTGCATATCTCCTACCGCACCAACTATAGCTAAATCTGCTAAATCTGCATTTCTTTTATCAAGTTCTCTGACAAAAAGATACGCAACTCCAGAACCGCTTATTTCCCTAGACCCATCAATGCCATAAAAGTGTGGGTTAACATGTATGACCCAGTCCGTTTCTTTTCCTTCTTTAGGCTGATGATGATCCAGTATTATTACCATTTTTCCTTCAAAAAACTCTGAAATTTCAGTAAAAGTTCCAGAACCCATATCGACAAATATTATAACATCAAAATTGTCTTCTTTTTTTATCTTCTTTAGTATATCTGTATCAATTTGTTTTAAACTTCTGGTGTGAGCTCTAAAATTTTCTCTGAGAATTGCCCTATGGACTATCCCCCCTCCACTAAGGCCATCGGCATCATTGTGTGTTAAGATAAGGATGCTCTTTTCTTCAGAAATTGCCTCTTTAACTAAAGAAGCTGCTTCTCTAAGATTTTCTACCAAACCGGAGGGTATCTCCAATTATTTCACCAATAATTTTGCTTTCTCTAAGTCAAATTTCCATGTGGATGGCAATTTTCCTTCTCTAATGTAATACTTTGCAAGCCTCCTTATTTTTGCGGTGGTTAGCTGAAATCCGCGCTTAGCTGTCATATCGTGTGGATTATTCTTCATATGTTTATCTATGTTCACAGCTTTTTTGATGAGGTTCATTAGATCTTCTGGGATAGGAGAACCCAAACCATTCTCTTCGAGAATCTTTGTTATTCTCTTTTTAGTTATAAGTTTAACGCTAGGAATCCCGTACTGGTCTCTCAATACCACTCCTATCATACTGGGAGATAGTCCTTTTTTAGCTAACCTTATAACTAAATCTTCTACTTCTTCTGGAGAATACTCAACCCATTCCGGTGGGGTGGTTCTTGGGGGTCTAGTAGACCCGGATTTTCCCCTAGCTCTAGAATGCATCCTAGCCATAAGCTTCCTCCAAATACCTTGCAAGTTTTTCTATACTTTTTTTTCTATGGCTCACCTTCATTTTTAAATTTATATCTTCTGCAAAGGTTTTGTTATATCCAAGTGGGATGAATATCGGATCGAACCCAAAGCCTTCTTTTCCTTTTTTTTCTATAGATATTGTTCCTTTTACTTCTCCTCTAAAAATTTTGATCTTTAGAGGGGAAAGACTCTCCAAAAAAGCTACAACCGAAATAAATTTTGCATTTCTGTTCTTAACATCTTTCATTAACTTGAGAATTCCCTCATTTCCAATAGTTTTTTCAACGTAACTTGAATATACTCCAGGAAAACCATTAAGAAAATCAATAAACAATCCGGCATCTTCAATAAATACTCTTTCTTTTCCTATTTCTCTAATTGCCTCTATAACTACATCTTCCAGACTTTCGGCTTGTATTTCCTTATACTTATTAGGTATTCTCTCAAGTTTTAACCCGTATTTTTCAAAAATTATCTTTGCTTCTTGGAATTTGTGTAGGTTGGTAGTTTGAAAATAAAACATCAACTCAACCCCTTACTTTAAAGTACCTCCCTCTTCTCTCAATGCACTCGCTTCTCCTTATGATCTCTCTCCAGTTTTCAACCTCTGCCGAATAACCACGGATAAAAGCACTCCAGCATCTATCCTCATTTTTATAGTGGGTTGAATGCAATGTTTTCTTAAAAACAAGCAAATCTACACCTTTAGCTTCTATACTTTTATTTACCTCCCCCAATCCAAAATCTATGAAGTATATTCCGCCATTGTTAGATAATATCATGTTAGAAGTAGTGAGGTCTCCATGAATTATGTGGTGAGCATGCATCTTACCTACTAACCTGCCAATCTCTTCACACAGCTCTTCCATTTTTTCACCATCTGCCTCCTCTAAAACGTCTCTTATTTTTCTTCCTTCTATATATTCAAGCTCTATTGAAGCTCTATCGATATCGACATCCTTGATTAGTGGGGTTGGAACTCCCGCTCTTCTCGCTAAAGAAATAAGCTTTGCCTCTCTCTTTGTTCTAGTTTTTCTTAGAAATTCGTCAAGCTTGGTTGTCCTATAACTCCTCTTTATCCTTCTTTTTACGATAGTAGATTTGCTACTCTTGAAGTATATGACTGCCTCAGCTCCCCTTGCTATCTGCTTCATTTTCTTTTAAATATGACTTTATTAGTTTAATTGCACAAAAACTACCGCACATTGTACATACATCCTTATCTGCAGGTTTTCTACTCGCCCTGTATCTCTCTGCCTTTTCTCTGTCTATACAAAGCTCAAATTGCTTTTCCCAGTCAAATTTCGCCCTAGCTCTGGACATCTCTATGTCAAGCTCTTCATCTATCCCCCTTGCAATGTCGGCGGCATGAGCAGCAATTCTACTTGCTATCACACCCAATTTTACATCCTCTACGGTGGGTAATGCTAAATGTTCTGCCGGAGTTACATAACAAAGGAAATCTGCTCCAGCGTAAGCCGCTATAGCTCCTCCAATAGCACCAGCTATATGGTCATATCCCGGGGCTATATCAGTTACTAGTGGGCCAAGAACGTAAAATGGTGCTCCTCTACACAGTTTTTTTTGTATAACAACGTTTGCCCTTATCTCATTAATTTTCATATGTCCTGGACCTTCTACCATACATTGGACACCAACTTCCCTACATTTATCTACAAGCTCACCTAATATTATCAATTCCTGAATCTGAGCTCTATCTGTTGAGTCTGGGATGCTTCCTGGACGCAAAGCATCCCCCAAACTTAAAGTAACATTATATTCCTTAGCTATTTCCAAAATATAGTCAAAATTTTTGTATAATGGGTTCTCCTGGTCATTATACAGCATCCAACATGCTATAAAACTGCCCCCCCTACTCACTATTCCAGTTATCCTTTTCTGTCTCTCTAGCTTACCTAAACTCTCTCTAGTTATTCCTACATGTAAAGTCATAAAATCTACTCCGTCTTTAGCTTGCTTTTCAATAGTACCCAAGATCTCGTCTTCGCTCATATCCACAATTTTTCCCTTTTTTCTGGCGGCTTCAACTCCTGCTTGATAAATAGGTACCGTCCCTATTGGTACTCCAATTTTTAAAATTGCTCTTCTTATTTCATCTAAATCTCCCCCTGTACTCAAATCCATGAGGGTATGAGCTCCATATTTTATGGCGACTCTTGCTTTTTCAAGTTCTTCCTCAATACTTATATAATCTGGGGATGTCCCGATATTTGCATTTATCTTTACCCTCAGTCCTTCCCCTATACCTATAGGTTCTATTTCTCTCACATAGTTCCCGAGTATTACTACCCTCCCCTTCCTAAATCTCCTATAGATAACCTCCTCATCAATCCCCTCGAGTTTACTTATCTTCTTGATTTCATTCTCTAATTCCATTGAAAAAAATAAATTACTTTAACATTTATATTTTAACTGAAAAAAATGTTGAAAGCTGAAGATGCGATGATCAGGAAAGTGAGTGTAGCCTCACCCGAGGACTCGGTTGCATTAGCTAGACTCAGAATGGAAAGGGAGGGTGTAGGAGCTCTTCCCGTAGTTAATAAAAATGAGCTAGTTGGCATAATAACGCATCGAGATATAATTTTGGTGGGCGAGTCTGGACTTAAAGTTAAAGATATTATGACTAAAAAACTAGTAACTGTACAGAGAGAGACCCCTCTAATTAGAGTCATGGAACTAATGAAAGAACATGGATATCAACGTATCCCAGTAGTAGAAGGAAAAAAGCTTGTAGGTTTAATAACTCAGGGAAGCGTTATAGATACAATGATAAAATACTTATCAACCGAAAATAAAACAGAAAAACCGGGAATAAATATAAAAATTTTAAAAAAGGACCCACCAACTGAAAGATGTAATATGCTAATTGAAAAGGTTTTACTTTCAGTTTTGCCATTATCAGGAAAATTCGACATAAAAGTTAAAATCTGCTCTGCTAAAAATGAAGAAATCGCGCCAATCCTTATAATAAACGGGAAAAAAGTGTTAAAAGAACCGTCTGTAGATGAAATATCTCGATTAAATATAGAGAAAGTCCTCTCTCTCACAGGAGAAAAATGACAATAGTTTTACTTACTGATTTCGGTGAAAGCGAATATGTTGGAATGGTAAAAGGAGTTATATTAAACATATGCCCGAATGTGAAAATCGTTGACCTAACGCATAATATAGAGAAGTACAATATACGTCATGCGTCTTTTATCTTAGAAAAGAGTTATCCGTATTTTCCCAAAGGTTCAATTTTTCTAGCTGTAGTTGATCCAGGAGTCGGAACTAAGAGAGAAGGGGTAATAATAAAAACAAAAGAATACATATTTATAGGTCCAAACAATGGGATATTTGGTTTTTTAAAGAATGTAGAAAGAGCAATAAGGATAAAAGTGAATCTGAAAAATGTTTCATCCACATTTCATGCGAGAGATGTTTTTGCTCCAATAGCAGCTAAAATAGCGTGCGGATCCAAAATAGAAAAATTTGGAGATGAAAAAATAAAAATAGTAAAAATCGACCAATCACCTCCAGAAAAACTTGGAAAAAAAATTGTTGGAGAGGTTCTTTACGCCGATTCATTCGGTAATATAATTACTAATATACCAAAGAGCATGCTATCCTATACTCCCGGTGAAAAACTTATCCTTAAAATAGGAGACAAAAAATATGCCACAAAATTTGTTAAAAGCTATGGATTTGCAAATATAGGGGAACTCGTGTTAGTTATAGGTAGTTCTGATATGCTAGAAATTGCGATCAACCAGGGAAATGCTAAAAAAAATTTAAAGGTGAAAGGAGGAGAAAAAATAGAGGTGGAAAAATGCGAGGATTGCTCATAGGGAGATTTCAGCCTTTCCATAAAGGCCATCTATATGTCGTCAAAGAGATTATAAAGGTAGTTGATGAGATAATAATAGGGATAGGAAGTGCACAACTTAGCCATACTTTAGAAAATCCATTTACAGCTGGTGAAAGGCTAATGATGATCGCAAAGAGCTTATTTGAAAATGGTATAGAAAAAAATTACTATATAATCCCAATACCTGATGTGAATAATAACTCCTTATGGGTCTCCCATGTAAAAAGCCTTACTCCTCCGTTCCACAAAGTGTACTCTGGTAACACTTTGGTAAAAAGACTTTTCAAAGAAGTTGGAGTAACTGTCGAAACTCCGCCGATGTTCAATCGCAAAGAATACTCTGGTACAGAAATAAGAAAGAGGATGATTAACGGCGAACCTTGGGAACATTTAGTTCCCAAAGGCGTAGTTGAGGTTATAAGGGAAATAAACGGTGATGAGCGATTGAGGGAGCTTGCGAAGAGCGATAAAGTTTAAAGAAATTAATTTTCTAAACTTTTGAGTTCTTTTAAACATTCTAATATATATTTAATTGTTTTTTGATATTTCTCATCCTTTTTTACCAATTTTTCTTTAATATC
>CAZSVW010000081.1:0-5670 GCA_964610485.1 Candidatus Hydrothermarchaeota archaeon
TTTCTCACCCCCTTATTACAAACACGGGCTTTGAAGAATGCCTTATCACATTCTCGGCAACAGAACCAAGGAGTAAAGAGGCGCCCCTTCCTCTTCCATGAGTACCCATTACAATTAATGAAACACCTTCTTCTTCAGCAGTTTTAACTATCTGCTCATATGGATTTCCTTCCCTTATTTCAGTTTTAACTATGAAATCTGATGAAGATAACTCCTCTGCTATTTTTTTAATCCTACATTCTACTTCTTCTTTTAATTTTTGTTTATATTTCTCTTCATATTCGCTTCCTCCAGCCCATGCAATTCCCTTTAATAGAAATCTAACCTTAGAGTCATCAATCACATGAAGTAGAACTACTTCTCTAGCTCCAGCTTCTTTTAACCTTTTAATATATTCTAGCGCTTTCTCAGCACATTCCGAAAAGTCCGTTGGGTATAATATTTTTTTGAACATCCCATCACCTCGCGGTTTCTTATTTTAGATAATAAATTATATTTAAGTTTTTGGTTTAAATTTTAAACTTAAGAAAAAAGGAAAACTAAAATCAAAAAGTTTAAATACATTTGAAATTAAAAAAGTTTCAAAAACATGGAGGCATAAGAGATGGGTGTAAGAATAGAAATAGATATAGGGGCCTGTGCTGGATGTGGAACTTGTGTTTCACTTTGCCCTGAGGTCTTTGAACTTAAAGATGAAAAAGCTTGGGTTAAAGTTCAAGGAGAAGAAGCAGAGAAACTTTGTGACCTCGACGATGTCGCTTTTCAGTGTCCAGTAGGAGCAATAACGATCGTAAGAGACTGAAGAACCAAATTTTATTTATTTTCTTTTTCTTAGCTAGGATATAAAAATGCCCGAGTTAGTATGTTTTTCTCTGCATCATCGTTCTTTACCATATTCTCAGTTTAAAAAGTATATGTTTTCTGATTATAACGCCTTTTATAAAGATACTGAGGGATTAGAAAGAGTTTTGATTCAGTCTACAACAAGGATAGAGGTATATGCGGTAGGAAAACATGAGAAACTAAGAGATTTGTTCCCAGAAGAAGTTAAAATTTATAAAGATAAAAAGGCAGTTGAGCATCTATTTAGACTTATAGGGTCTATAGAATCTAGGGTTTTGGGAGAAAATTATCTTCATCTTTTAATAAAGGAAGACTTCCATTTGGCGAAAAAATTAGGTGCAGTTGCAGATGTTTTGTCTAAAGTGTTCAAAAGTTCATTTAGGGTGTCTGAAAGGGTAGAGAAAGATACCAAAATCAGAGACACCTCAATTTTATCCAGTATTGCGATTAAAAAAATAACGGATAAGATTACTCCTACTAGTGTTGTAATTTTTGGTGCGGGTAGATGTGGAATGAATGTGGTAAAAGAACTCAAAGAAAGCAAAAGAGATATAGGACTCACAATAGTGAATAGACAACCGAAAATCTCAAAAATAGTTCAAAGGCAAGTAGGGGGGAAAGTAGCTGAATATAAGAATCTAAAAAATGTTATAAGGCATGCAGAGGTTTTGATATGTGCTACCCTCGCTTCTCACCATAGAGTAAAGCCGGAATTACTTTTGGGCACTGGAAAAATTTATGTGCTTGACCTTTCTCCTTTTAGAAATGTAGACCCAAGCATAGCAAAACTTCCCAACGTTGAGGTCATAAATGGTGAGATTGACAAGGCGATGGTAGAGCATATGAAAAAAATGAAAAGAGAGGTTCCAAAGGTTGAAAAGATAATTGAAGAGGAGTTGAGGGATCTTTATGCCAGTAGTGATGTTTAAGATCGATAAACTTGATTTAGAATTACTAAAAGAAATTTACAAAGAAAAATACGTTGAGGAGGAAATAAGAGTAGATGGTAGAAAAGAAAAAATTTTAAAATTTAAAGAATTTGATAAGAGGGATTTTTTTGCATTTTTTGGAATCATAGGACTCTATAAAACGAAAGTAAGAATGTGATGAGTATGGTATATGTAGCATTTGATATAGGGACTAAGGAGTATTTTATGTTTCAGGAACTGTTAAAAGGTTCTTTTAGGGAAGGCAAAATAGAGAGAGGAGAAGAAGAGGATAGGGCGATAATATTTGATGAAAATTTGAGCTTTGAGGATTTCTATATTTTACATTCAGTGCTTATGATGCTCTTTGAATAGGGCTTGAAAAATGAGTCACCTTAATTTCTTCTAGTATTTTCCTAAAATTGTCTATTTTTCCTATTTTTCCAGGTATATATATGCAGGCGGGATCCTCGGATAGGTAATCTCCGGTTATTGCATATGCTCTTGACCTACTTCCTCTGCATATTGTGTTGAATTCGCAAATTCTGCATTTTCCTTTTATTTTCTGCGAATCTTGCATTTCTCTTAAAATTCTAGCGTGTCTGTATATTTCAACTAAATTCTCTTTCCTTACATTTCCCAAAGGTAATGGCAAAAAGCTGCTAGGATATACATCCCCATTTTTAGAAACAAATATACCTTTACCAAATTTTTTTTCACTTCTGGTTTTTTTGACATTTAATATCGAATTTTGTCCTGGATCTTCTTTTTCTATCATCTTTTCTAATTTATTTTTTAATAGGAAATATAGTTCACCTAATACTAGGGCATCCTTTCCAATTTTACCTTTTTCTATCAAATATCTCGTTACAGCAACTCTTCTGAATGGCTCGCTTCCAGCTATGGGGTTAACTTTCATTATTTTAAGTTTCATAACATCATAGACGAAATTAAATACATCTTCTAACTCTTGAGGAGATATCTGGTATTCTTTAAGCGCCCTTCCGGTAGGAATAAGCATATATAGATACCATCCTATTGCTCCGAGTTTTTTTGATAAAAGAAATATCTCTGGAAGATATCGGACATTAAATTTTGTAACGGTGGTTAACAATCTAAACGGAAGTTTAATCTCTCTCATTATATTGCAAGCATTTAATAGCCATGAAAAAGTTCCTTTAACTCCTCTAAAGCTGTCGTGAAGTTCGGGTGTATGTCCATCAATACTAACGGCTACTACATCCACCCCAGACTTTTTAAGTTTCACTATATTATGTCTGTTTAATAGTGGAGTAGTACTTGGAGCAATTGTAACTTGCATTCCATAATCTTTGGCATAACTTATTAGTTTAAATATGTCATCTCTCATTAGAGCATTTCCGCCAGTTATCCTAAGAATAGGGAAAGGTTTTCCAAAAGAAGCAATTTGGTCGATAAAATCCTTTGCCTCTTCTGTCGTTAGTTCATCCTTGTCTCTGGTTTTTTTTGCAGAAGCTTTGCAATGTTTACAAGCTAATCCACATGCAATTGTGGATTCCCACATTACAGAAACAGGCTTATTTCTCATTTTTTATTTAAATTCTCAAAATTCAAAAAAAGATAAAAAAAAGTGTAAAAAATTTTATTTCTTGAGTCCAGTAAATGGTTCGGTGTCTTTTGTCCACCTGAATGTGGCATGGTGTCTCCAAGTGTAGTAGGAGCCGAATTCGAAATCGTCTATGTGTTCTAGTTTGACTTTAAGCCCAACCTTTTCAAAGAATTTCTCCCATCCAATTCTCTCTATCCAGTCTCCCACTCTCTCTCCAGGTTTAGCATCTTTGATCCAAGCGTCTACTACCTTCTTTACTATCTCTACAGCCTCAGGCCATCTTGGTGGATTGTTCGGTATGAAAGGTACGATCATCTTAGATGTCTTTGGATCTGCAGCAAAAGCTTTTCCTCCAACCCAGATGGAAATACCGCATTTTTCTGGATCTATTATATTAGCTCCAGGACATAGGCTGTAGCAGATGGCGCAGTGCATACATTTCTCTTCATTTATAGCAATGCTGGTTCCCATTTTACCATCAGGCATCTTGAATGGTTTTGGCCTGATAGCATAGGTTGGACACGCTTTTACCATAGTTGGAACTTCGCACCATCTTTCTACGGTAATATCATCTATTTTAGGAACAGCAGTGAATGCTCCAAGTACCGCAATATCGGAGCAATGAACTGCTCCGCACATGTTTAAGCATCCAGATACGGCGATCTTTAGCTTAGCTGGAAGGTCATCTCTGAAGAAGTAATCATAAAGCTCATCATATATTGCCTTGGCGATTCCTGAGCTATCGGTTGCGGCAGTATGGCAATGTATCCAAGCCACACACTGTACTATGCTCTTGAAGCTCTTTCCGGTTCCACCAACGGGGAAACCTTCTTTTGTTAGTTCCTCTATAAGTGGGTCAATATTCTCTTTTTTGTCTGTCAGAAATTCAACGCAAACTCTGCTTGTTATCCTAAAGTACCCGTCACAGTATTTATCTGCAATATCGCATATCTTCCTTACGGTATTAACATTTACGAATTTAGGAACCGCACATTTTACTGAATAAAGTTCATCTCCACTCTCAGCAACCCACTTGATGACTCCAGGTTTGACATATTCATGATATGCCCATTTACCATAGTTCTTTCTCATTACTGGATGAAGCATTTCATTTTTCCAATCAACGGCAATTCCAAAGTTTATTTTTTCCGGCATTTTTGTTTGTGTCATTTTTCCTCACCTCACTCCTCATAGTAGAACCAGAACGGATTAGCTCTCGGATGCTCGATTTGCTGTGGATATGGGTCAAGGCCTATATCCTTCATGAATCTTGGAAAGCCTATTCTATAAACAGCTTCTCCTACTCTCTCTTTCAATCTTCCGTTTTCATCCCACCAGTCCCATACTCTCTCTGTGAGTTCTTTGATTTCCTTATAAGGCGGCTTAACTTTAACGAAAGGAACAAGTACCCAAGCTAGGAATGCACCATATTTGCCTCTTGCCCTAGCACCAAGCATAATCGTTGCTCCTCTATCTTTTCCAGGTTTAAGTGCCTTGGGCAAAGCATTGATGCAACGCATACATCTAACGCAATTCTCGTTATCTATTGTAAGCTCGCTGCCATCCCAACTCATACATTTGGTTGGGCATCTCTCTACTATGGCATTGATATCAACGCCGGCATTTACATACTCTTGAAGTTTATCTTGGTCTATCTGTATCGCATCTCTCCATGTTCCTACAATGGGCATATCAGCCCTTGCAATAGATGCAACACAATCATTTGGGCATCCAGCAAGTTTCCATTTCCATTTGTATGGCCATCTTGGCCTATGATGTTCATCTATATATGTATTTGTTAGGTCATATTGGAGGTCTAAGGTATCATATAATGCCCATTCACATCTGGCTGGACCTACACATGCAGAAGTAGTCCTTAATGCTGGACCAGAACCTCCTAAGTCAAGCCCTATTTTAACTAACTCGTTGAATATATCTACCAATTTGTCTGTTTCTGTTCCTACTAACTGAATGTCTGCTGTAGAACCAGTAAGATTCACAAGTCCACTTCCATGTTTTTCCCAAGCGTCAGCAATCTTCCTCCATATGCTGGAATGATAACACCACCCGGGGCAAGGGAGCACTCTTAGCGTGTGCGAATCTTTAATGAGCTCATGTACATCACTCAGTCTACCAATGACTCCTGAATCATATCCCGGAACTGCTACTATACCACCATGAATCCAGTGGGTTTTTCTGTCTTCATAGGCTTTTTCGTACAATTTAACAAGGCCCTCATATCCAGATTCTTTGAGTTCTTTTACGTAGCTTGGCCATCGCCCCTTTTCTAACTCGTCTAATAAGGGGGTTTCA
>CAZSVW010000082.1:0-5605 GCA_964610485.1 Candidatus Hydrothermarchaeota archaeon
GATTTAGATAGATTAAAGAAGGATAAAAAGTATTTTGAAAAATTTTATTTATCATTGAAGGGCAATTTGCACGAACTTAAGAAACTAAAAGATGAAATGGAACAAAGAGGCTTTGATTCTCCATATTTTGCACTGGGAATGAGTAGATATGGGATGTTTGGGTCGGGGTATAAAAGAGAGGATGTAGAAGACCAGAGGGATGTAGCAAGACATAAGATGTTTTTTAGGACAGATGCATCTTTTAAAAAGGGGACATTTGAGAGAACAAAATCTGCAATAGCATCCCATAATATAGCTCTTGGACATTTGGAGGAATATGTTTCATTTGTTTGCTACAAATGTGGTAAGGAAACTCAGGGAAAAGAGGCTCTTAGAATTATAGAAGAGAACAGAGAATTTATTTGTCCAAAATGTAAATCAAATAAAGTTAAATTAGTTGCAAATGAGCATGGTATTTACAGAATAGAAATAATTCCTCACTTGGTCTATGGGGGGGAATTTACAAAGGAAATTTCTAAATTTACATCCAGTGAAAGAATGGCATATAGGGAATTAATTGAGGTTTTAAGGGAGAAAAAGAGAGGTAAAATAAAATCGGCCACAGTAACATTTAGAATTAAGGAGAAGGGAAGATGGATAACCAAAAAGGAGCAAGTTGAGGTGAAAGATTCTAAATTAGATTACGAAGGAATTCTACGTAGCAAATATGGTAGGATAATAATCGAACACATAAGATATCATCATGAGCGTTCTATTCTTGTGAGTGGAAGGTATAATAGGCAAGCTCTTGCGATAGCATATACTAAATTCCTAAAAGAGGTAAGAGAGAAAATACTCGAATATTTTCTTTCAAAGGAGGTTGACTTGGAAAAATTGAGGACATATGAGAAGCTGAGACAAAGTGTGGAATCTAAACTCTATAATGCGTATCCCTACCTAGATATACGTCTAATTGAGGAAGGAGAAGAAATAATGGAGGAATTTGATGAGAAGCTAAGAGAACTTGGGTTTATGGATGAAAAGGGAAATTTATCTCCAGATTTAGTTAGGGCAATTGAGTTAAGGAGAGAGATAAGGAAAAAAACTTTAGTTAAGATTCCTAAAGCTTTATTTGCTTGGGATATATTTAGATTCTTGCTCATTAAGCCTTATAGAGAGAGGAGATATGCAAGTATATTTCCAGGATTGCAGCCAATTCCAGAAAAAGAACAACTTAAAAGCGTTCTAGAATCATTAGAAGATGAAGAAATTGTAAATGCTATAAGGATGTTTATAGATACGACTATAATATCAATTAAAGCTCCGCATAAGGTCATATCCAAAAAATTTGAAATAGAAAATATACTACAGGATTATCTTAAAGTAACTTCAAGTAGGGCAGTTGGAGGGATAGCACTTTATATAACCTCAGACTTAGACCTTAAGACTTCGGCAGAAGTGGTTGGGTGTAAGGTTGAAGAACTAAAAGAAGTTTTGAAGGTGATTGTTAGACTTGGAAGAAAAGATATAATACCCGATGAGAAGTTTGTAGGGCTAGAGGATATAAAGAGCATTGAGATATCACAAAAAGCAAGGGAATTCTTAGAGCTCGTTCGTTAGTTTTTGGGTATAAATAAATTTGGACAAGTTAAACTATTCTTTTGGTTGCATGAAAACTCTCTCTGAGATAAACAGAAAAATAAGAGAGGGCAACGTATGCGTGGTTACTGCTGAAGAAATGACTTCGCTCGTTAAGGAACATGGTGCTGAGGAGGCTGCAAAGGAGGTTGATGTTGTAACCACCGCTACTTTTGGAACGATGTGTTCTTCGGGTGTTTTTTTGAATTTTGGTCATTCAGATCCTCCAATAAGAATGGAAAGAGCATGGCTGAACGATGTTGAGGCATATACGGGCATAGCTGCGGTAGATGTATATCTGGGTGCTACTCAACCTTCTGAAACTAGGGGAATAGAATATGGGGGGGCCCATGTTATCGAAGACTTGGTCGCTGGAAAGAGCGTAGAATTGAGAGCGATATCATCGGGAACCGATTGTTATCCTAGAAAAGAGATAATTACTGAGGTATGTCTGGAGGATATAAATCAGGCAATCCTCATAAACCCTAGGAATGCCTATCAGAAGTATATAGCTGCGACTAATTCTTCTGATGAGGTACTGCATACATATATGGGTACGTTGCTTCCCAATTTTGGAAATGTGACTTTTTCTGGAGCAGGCGCTCTATCTCCTCTCTCCAATGATCCTGAGTATAGAACACTTGGGATAGGTACAAGGATATTGGTAGGTGGGGGTATAGGGTATATAATAGGAGAGGGGACCCAACATGACCCAAAAAGAGGTTATGGAACCCTAATGGTTAAGGGAGATTTAAAGAAAATGAGTACAAATTATTTGAGAGCAGCCTCCATATACAAATATGGGGTATCTCTATACCTTGGAATAGGAGTTCCTATCCCCATACTTGATGAGAAGCTGGCAATTTCTACGGCAATTAGCGATGAGGAGATATCTGTCAGTATTGTGGATTTTGGGGTACAGAGGAGAGATAGACCGTCAGTTAAGATTACTAATTATGCAGAATTAAAATCCGGAAAAGTTGAGATAAATGGCGAAGAAGTGAAGGTATCCCCTATTTCAAGCTATTATAAGGCGAGGGAGATAGCCAAAGAACTCAAAAAAATGATAGAGAGAGGAGAATTTTTACTTACGGCACCAATTGAAAGATTGTCTTGTGATATGGAACTAAAACCAATGAAACAAACAGAAAAATTGATTCTCGTAAGAAATGTAATGGAAAAGGCTGAGGTTATTAGTATAAATACTACAATCAAGGAAGCGGCAAAGATGATATTGAGTAAGAGAGTTAACCACCTTCCGGTAGTTTCTAGTGAGGGAAAACTGATAGGAATAATAACTTCGTGGGATATAAGCAAAGCAGTCGCATTGGGGAAAACGGGAAAAGTGGAAGAGATAATGACGAGGAAGGTAATCACAGTTTCTCCCAATGACCCAATTCACGTGGCTGCAAGAAAGCTGGAACAATACGAGATTTCAGCTTTACCTGTTATTAATGAACATAGAGAGGTGGTGGGAATGATAACAAGCGAACATCTAAGTAAACTAGTTGCAAGGAGGTAAATAAAATGAAGCTTCTCCTCAGATTTGATCCCAAGATTACCAGTGAGCCTATCATTGCAAAGAGCGTTATTAAAACAAAAACGTTGATAAATATACTTAAAGCTTCAGTTGACCAGAGAGGGGGGGAAATGCTCATAGAGATACCCGAAGAGAACTCGGAAAAGGTTATTTCAACACTTAAAGAGTTTGGAGTAGATGTAACTAAGTTAGATAGACCGATAATCAGAGATGATAATTTATGCGTCCATTGTGGATTGTGCATCTCTCTATGCCCTACTGAAGTTTTTAAGTTCGATGAAGAATACAGAGTAACTATCGATGAGAAACTCTGTCTTCACTGCTATACGTGTGTTGTATTCTGCCCTGTTAAGGCTCTTAAAGCTCCATGAGAGACCAATTTAGGATAAAAGAGACGGTAGTTACTATAATTTCGGATAAAAGGGAGTATATAAAAAAAGCAAAAGAGGAAATAATAGAAGCCAGAAGTAGATTAGAGGATTATATAATCAGAAATCCGCTTTTTAAGATAACTTTAGAGCCATATGAGTGTGAAAAAAATGCTCCACAGATAGTTAAGAGGATGTGTGAGGCAAGCAAGCTTGCGCAAGTGGGTCCAATGGCGAGTGTCGCAGGGGCCATAGCTGAGTATGCAGTTCGTGCAATGGTTAAAAGCGGTGCTACTTATGCTATAGTTGACAATGGGGGGGATATTGCTTTTTTCACAGATAGAGAGATCACCGTTGGAATTTATGCAGGTTCAGCTATTTCTATAGCTTTAAAGTTCCCCCCCACAGAGAAAATTATGGGTATATGCACTTCCTCGGGTACACTAGGCTATTCTATAAGTTTTGGCTATGCTGATGCTGTTTCTGTGATTTCAGAAAATGTTGCCTTGGCTGATGCTTTGGCCACGGCGATTTGTAATGATATAAAGAAAGATGCTGGAAAAAAGGAAATTGAAGAAATTTTACATATCTATAAGAAAAAAAACCTCGCAAGGGGTATAATAGTGATAAAGGGAAAATATATTGGCATGGTTGGAGATTTACCTAAAATAATTAGAACCAAGATAAATCCAAATATCATAACTAGGGGTTAAAATGATAATAGCTAAAACCCAGAGGAATATGGAGTATATAGCTAAGCATGCGGTGCATGAAGAGCTTGGGGATGTAAGAGTAGAGGTGAGACCTTGTGGTTTTTTGGGCCTTCTCATAGTTCATTCGAATGAAATAGAAAGGCTTAGAAAAATTCCAGAGATAGAAACCCTTATCCCGATAGTGGTAAGATGCAAAGCAGAGTTGGGGGAGATTACCTCAAAAGCGAGCGAACTAATAAAATACGCAGGAAATTTCGATACTTTTGCTGTGAGAACGACTAGGAGAGGCAGACACAATTTTACGAGTCTGGATGTTAATATTAATCTTGGTTCTAAAATTAAAGAGTTAACAGGTGCAGATGTTGACCTTGACTTTCCAGATAAATCTTTCTATGTAGAAATAATAGGAGAAAAAGCATATTTAGGGGTGATAGATGGATCAGAAGAAAGAAAAAAATATACTCCAGAAAAGAAAGACTCAAGAAAGCTTTTAAATAGAATTTCTATAGTTCAACTCCCATATCTCGGTAGTTTAAATGCAGCAAGAAGTATGGGTGAGAGAATAGGAAGGGCTGCGCAGAGTTTTGAAGTTAAAGAGTTAATAATAGCACCATTTGGTTACGTAGAAATAACAGAACTTGAAGCTTTTCTCGGGGGCGTAAGGGTTGGAAAAAAATCTAGACTAGAGATTCAGAAAAGGACATATTCTCGGAAGGTTAGGGAAGTTAAAATTTATCTACAGGATTTATATCAAGTCGTCCGAGATAAAAAAAAGAAGGGCAACATTTTGATAGCTACAGACCCCACAGGTAAGCAAATAAGTGATATTGAAAATAAGCTGAAAAGCGAACTTCATCAAGCAAAAGAAATAGTAATTTTCATAGGCAGTAGACAAGGAATACCCAAAGGAATTTTTAGATTATGTGATTATGTGGTAGATTTATCCCCCTACATAACTTTTGCAACCGAACAAGCAATTCCAGCAGTTTTAATAGCGTTAATTAGCGTGTTCCAGAAACCTCTTTAATTTAAATCTTGATAATTTTTCTTAATCTCTCTACTATCTCTTCAAAAACCTCAAAAACCTCTTCAATTTTAATTTCTCTCCCAAGATTACCTCCCGCAGCCGCTTCTCTCCCTCCGCCATCGAAAAGTTTTGCAAGCTCTGCAAGATTTATCTCTTTATTATTCCTTCTGAAGCTCATCTTTCCATCTTTCCATAAGCATATTATCAAATCGTGACCTTTCTCCTGCAAATAGAGAGTTGCGAGAGTGGAGCTTAGCGTATCTGGGGCAAAAGCTATTATACATGAGTATTTCCCGAGATTATAGACTTTGTGATACCTTTCAAGAAATTTATATCCTTC
>CAZSVW010000083.1:0-2420 GCA_964610485.1 Candidatus Hydrothermarchaeota archaeon
GATCTCAACAAGCTTCATCTTACTCTTTAAATATCTTGCAAACTCTTTATCCCCTCTAATATTTATCGCAGCCCTCTTTTTTGGATTCTCCCTCATCATCTCAATTAGGGCTCTCGCCAAGTGCGAAGAAGCTCCAAACTTGGGATAACCACAAGCTTTGGGCTTATTATTAACGACAGTAATCCTTCCTTCAATGGCTGCAACTTCTTTACAAGAAGTTGCGTTAGGTAAGGCATAGGCTATGTTTGTTCTTACCTCTGGGATATACTTAGCAAATAGTTTAGAAGATTCTATAAGTTCTACTGCCCTAACTAAGTTCCCTAGTATTTCATCCATCAAAGAAAAATTAGATAAACGATTAGATAAAATACTTTACCCATGAAAATTCATGTAAAAGATGAAATCTGGAACAAGTTCAAAAACATCGTCAAAGATAATAATGCTGAAAAAGCTTTAGAAAAACTCTTATTATCTTATATAAACGGAGAGCTTGTGAATATAAAAGATATTGCAACTCGGCTTAAAACTCATCCTTTTGTGATAAGATATGCAAAAATATTAGAAGCTTCTGTAGATTACAGAGAATTTGGAATTATTAGTCTTTTATTGGAGGAGGAGAGTAGAGAAGAAGCTTTTAAGTTCCTAAAAAATAACAGAGCCAAATTAGAGAGCCTGTTAGGGATCTCTGAGAAAGATAATGAACTTATAGTCTGGCTTCCAAAAATTGCTGCATGGTTTGGACCGTTTGGAGGAAGTGTAATTGAAGGGGAACCCCAAAAATATATAGAACCCAATATTCTAGTAAGCGCGGTTAATGAGAAAGCCAAAATAAAAAATCCATATTTCGTGCAATTTATACCAATTAAAATATTGCCCTCTTGGATTTCTGCTTTAAGAGAATTGATAGAGGAGGGATATATAAATACTACCTCTCTCTATGGTTTTAAACCAAAAAAAACATCCATAATATTTAAAAATAAGAAAATGGCTATTAAATTATGCGATATAATTGAAAAAATTATCCAGGAGGAAATAAAATGATCATAAATAAGCAAGATAGCTTTCTTCTGGTTATAGACCTACAAGAAAAACTTGTACCCCATATTAGTGGGATAAACGAAATAATCCTAAATTCTAAAAAGCTTATTAAAACCTTTAAAATTTTAGATATCCCCATAGTAGTCACGGAACAAGAAAAACTGGGAAGCACTATAAATGAAATAAAAATACTTTTTAATAATAAATTTTCTCCAATAAGGAAGGCATCATTTAGTTGTTTTCTTGAAGAGGAATTTAAAAGAAAATTAGAAGAGATTAAAAGAAAAACTTGTATTATTAGTGGTATAGAAGCACATATTTGTGTGGAACAAACTGCCTTAGACTTATTAAATATGGGATATAATGTTCACGTAGTTGCTGATGCTATAGGGTCGAGAAAAGAGAAAGATAAAGAGATAGCACTTCAAAAACTTTGCAGATGCGGGGTACTCCCAACTACTACTGAGATGGTAATGTATGAGCTGATAAAAACTGCTACATCTAAAAAATTTAAAGAAATATTAAAATTGGTGAAAAATGAAGGTTAAAAGCGAATGCATACCATGTTTAATAGATAGAGCAAAATTTGAAGTTGACTTAGTATTCAACAATGAAGAAGATAAAATATCTACTTTAATAGAAATCTTACATAAAATATCTGAAGAAATTAATGTAAACTCTGTTCCAGCCGCTCTAGGGACCTTAAGAGAAAGAATTATAAAGAAAAGAAGTAGAATATATGACCCATATAAGGAATTAAAGCAAAAGGATATTCAAATTGCAAAAAAACTTCTTCCAGTTGCAATAAATTACTACAAAGAAAGAAAAAGCATGGAAAGCCTTATAAGGATAGCAGCTGCAAGTAATTCGATGGAGTATGGTGTGAGAGGTCATGATTTTGATCCAGAAAAATTTAAAAATCGTTTTTTAGATATACTCGAAGAAGAACTATATGGAAATCCTGAGGAAGTAGAAAATGCTCTATCTCGATATCAAAAAATTTTATATTTATTAGATAATGCTGGTGAAGCTGTTTTTGATATTTTAATTGCTAAAGAGCTTAAAAAAATGGGAAAAGAGGTTTTACTTTGCCCTAAAAGCGAACCTATTATAAATGATATTACTATACAAGAACTCGGGGGGATGGTGAGAGAATTTAAATGCATCCCTTCAGGGCCTTGTATAGGAGTAGTACTTGAAGAAGCTGAAGAAGAATTTAAAAAAATACTATTTAACAAAAAATACTTAATTCTCGCAAAGGGCATGGGGCACTTTGAAACAATCTCAGAGTTTCATGACAAACTTAAAGGAAGAATAATCCATGTCTTCAGAGCGAAATGTGAGAGTGTCGCAGAAGAGATAGGGGTTAAACGGGGAAGTTT
>CAZSVW010000083.1:2520-5549 GCA_964610485.1 Candidatus Hydrothermarchaeota archaeon
AAACGTTGATGTCATTGGAAGAGTGTTGAGAATTTTTCCATCAAAGAGCTTTAAAAGAACCGATGGAAAGGAAGATAAGATGTGCTCAATGATTATCGGGGATGAGACTGGAAATATCAGGGTAGTAGTTTGGGGGAGGAACGTCAACCTCATTGAAAGTGGAGAGATAGTGGAAGGAGATATACTTAAAATAAGAGGGGGGTACACGAAAGAGAACATAAACGGGGAACCAGAGATTCACATAAACAACAGAACAAGGATAATAGTAAATCCGGCAGACATAGATAAGGAAAAGTTCCCTACACCGTTAGAGAATAAAAAGAAAATTGAAGAACTAGAAGAGGGAATGGTAAATGTTGATGTTGTATGTAGAGTTGTAAGGATATATGAATTGAGGGAATTTGAAAGAGAAGACGGAAGCAAAGGGAAAGTACTAAATCTTCTTGTCGCGGATGAAACCGGAAAGGCTAGAGTTGTACTGTGGGATGAAGATGTAAATATAGCCGAAAGAATAAGAGAAGGAGATACAATAAAAGTAAAAAAAGGATATGTAAAGTTTAGATTTGGAGAGCCTGAAATAAATGTTGGGAGATATGGAAAAATAATTTTAAATCCTAGAGAAACGATAACTTCTATAAAAATAGATGAAAAAACAAAAAGAAAAGAAATAAAAGATATTAAAATCGGAGAAAAAGTAGAAATAAGAGGAGCAATAGTTGAAATATATGATAATCTCAGAATTTTTGATAAAGATGATGGAAAAGGAGTGGTGATAAATGCAGTAATAGATGATGGAACTGCACATATCAGATCAGCTTTTTATGACAAGGTAGCAGAGGTATTATTAAATATTCCCTTAGAAAAAATTTTGAATATGGACGTAAAAGAAGAAATAGAAAAACGAAAAAGCGAAATACTAGGAAAAGAGGTCATAGTCACTGCAATAGTAAGGTATAATAATTTTTCAAATGAGAAAGAACTCGTAGTTCAGGACATAAATTTAAACCCAGATCCAAAAGAAGAAATAAAACTTCTATTAGATAAAATTAGAGGGGAGGTAAAATGGACATAGAAGAGCTTAAAGGGGTGGGAAGCGCAACTGCAGAAAAACTCAGAGAAGCTGGATTTAGAACCGTGGAATCAATAGCAGTAGCAAGTCCATTAGAATTGAAAGAAATTGCTGGAATTGGTGAGGGTGCTGCTATTAAAATAATCAATTCAGCAAGAGAAGCATTAAAGCTTGGATTTTTAACTGGTATCGAGGTTCTTGAAAAAAGAAAAACCCTAAAAAGAATAACAACTGGAAGTAAAGCTCTAGATAATCTTTTAGGCGGTGGAATAGAAACTCAGGCTATAACTGAACTGTTTGGAGAATTTGGCTCCGGAAAAACGCAACTTTGCCATCAACTAAGTGTGAATGTTCAGCTTCCAGAAGAAAAGGGTGGAATAGCTAAGTCTGCAATTTATATAGATACAGAAAATACATTCAGGCCAGAGAGGATCATACAAATGGCAAAGGCTGTTGAACTCGAACCAGAAATGGTGCTGGAGAATATAATTGTCGCAAGAGCTTATAACAGCGACCATCAAATGCTTATCGTTGACAAATGTGAAGAAATAATAAAAGAAAAGAATGTAGGGTTAATTATTGTAGATTCTCTAACCTCCCATTTTAGAGCAGACTACTCGGGTAGAGGGATGCTAGCAGACAGACAACAAAAACTAAACAGACACCTCCATACTCTGCAGAGAATTGCGGATATTTACAATCTTGCGGTGGTTGTAACTAATCAAGTAATGGCCAGACCTGATTTCTTTTTCGGCGATCCCACTGCACCTATTGGTGGACACGTAGTTGCACATTCATCGACTTTTAGAATATATTTAAGAAGGTCTAAAGGAGGCAAGAGAGTAGCACGTCTTATAGATTCCCCATGTTTACCCGAGGGGGAAGCTATTTTCTCTGTAGGAAGTGAAGGGGTAAGGGATTAACTTTGATTAAAGCCCTAGCAGTAGACATAGATGGAACATTAACTGATGAAAAAAGAAGATTGAACCTACGGGCCATTAGTAGATTAAGAGAGATAGAGGAGCTAGGAATTCCGGTTATCCTAGCTACTGGAAACGTACTATGCCTAACAGAATATGCCTCCATCCTTCTAGGGACTTCTGGCTGCATAATTGCAGAGAATGGGGGAATAATAAAAAATGTATATACTGGAGAAGTTATTTATCTAACTAAAATTAAAAACGTTAAAAAAGCCTTTGAACACCTTAAAAAAGTATTACCTGTTAGGAAGGTTAGCAGATCTGAGCTTAGAAAAACGGAAATTGCCATTTATAGAGATTTTCCTGTTGAAACAATAAGAAAAATTCTAAAAAAATTTGATGTTGAGGTGGTGGACACCAAATTTGCCATTCATATAAAAGAGAAAGGAGTAAATAAAGGAGTAGCTCTTAAAAAAGTATCAGAAATCATGGGGATAAGCTTAAAAGATATCGCTGCTATAGGAGATAGTGAAAATGATAAGGAAATGCTAAAAGTATCTGGACTTTCTATATCAGTAGCTAACGAATCTCTAAGTAGATTTTGTGATTATATAGCTAAAGATGGAGAAGAAGCTCTAAAAATTGTTATAAAAAAAATAACAAAAAATTAGTTAGTATAAATACTTTAGTTCACCAAATCTAACAATTTTTTCTGCAACAGCGTTATGTTGGTGAATACTTTCAAAACTCACACTCCTAACATATATTTTTGAATTTTCATCTAAATCTAACTCCTTAACTTTGAGTAGTACATTTCTTACTATGTCTTCCACAAAAAGGGGATTTTTATGAGCCCTAAGTACTACTTCCACCTCATCTTCTCTTTTTAGTATTTCATATATAGATGAACTCATGGAATCTTCAACTATCTTGATAAGCTTACTTACATCCAAATCCTTATTATGACCTTCTATTACAACCATTGTTAAATTTCTCTGATTGTGAGTAGGTATTGGAATATCGTTAAAAAACTTTAATTT
>CAZSVW010000084.1:0-5536 GCA_964610485.1 Candidatus Hydrothermarchaeota archaeon
CTGTCTTCCATCAGAATAACATCGCTTTCTCCAAGAATTATTAAATTATGAGCGAATGGCGAAGCTATACTTGTAGAAATCTTTTTAACCTTTAGTTTTCCATTTTTAATCCAGTTTATCACTTTTTCAGCGTTTTTGATATCAAAAACATCTTCAAGTATTTCTCTGTAGGTTTCCCGAATAACTGGAAAGTTCTCATCCACCTCTTCGCAAACCTTTAATAAGGTTTGCGAGGAAAGCTGTTGCTTGTTAACGCTTATTTTATGCCCTTTGTAGTTTCTCAGCACAAGAAAGCTTCTTGCAGCACAATGCCTAAAACGTCTTTTGATTAACTCCGTTCTTTTTAAGCTTTTTTTCAAAAGCTCCTCCATATTTGAAAAACAGAGCTTTTCAATTAATTTATCTACATTAACCTTCTTAGCCCTCGGAATTAAAATCGCAAAACCGTTGTCGCTTACTATAACTCTAACGCTATGCCTGATCATGTTTGAGATGAGCAAGGCAATAGCCCTTGACAAAGCGTCGTTTGTTCTTCTCCCAAATAACGAATGGAAAACCAAGAACTTTCTTCCCTCCAGATCATGTGTTTCTTCTACTAGCAGAGTTTTCTCATCGGGTATCTCGGCATAGAGATATTGCTCCCTGAAATATTCATATATCGAGCTTGCGACATTCTCATCTATGGGATAATTCCTTAAAAGCCATTTTTTTATCTTTTCTTCTTGACCTTTTTCAAATTTTCTCTTCAATTTGCTACGAAACTTCTGAATTTCCAAAGCTAAATCAAAACTCAGAGGAAGCATTTCGGAGAACCACGCCGGAATGGTGGGTATCTCTTCCCTCGCCTCTTCCACGTAGCATCGCATTCCTCTCGCGTATCTGAATTTGTAAAGCTTGCCTCCCAAAACGAAGATATCTCCAGGTCTAAGCCTCTCGAGAAATCCTTCCTCTATCCCACCTATATATCTTTTTGAAGGAAGCTTGTAGACATCTATTTTTACCTCATCTGGTATGGCGCCAAGGTTTAGGTAATAAATAATCCTCGTGTATTTTCCTCTTCTTCCAAAGGTTTCTTCTTGCTCATCGAACCATATCTTACCATAAACTCTTTGATCTTCCAACTCGGCATAATGCCCAGCTAAGTATTTTAACAGCGAGATAAAAGTAGACTTGCTTAAATTTTTATAACAATAACTTCTCCTTATCAAAGCAAGTGCTTCATTAACGTGCCATTTTTTTGTTAGAGCCATGCCAACAACGTGCTGAGCAAGGATATCCAAGCAGTTTTTTGGGATCGAAATTTTATCGAGCTTTCTTTGAGTTGCGCATTTCAGCATTACGCTACATTCCACTAAATCGTCTCTGTCGAGCACAACTATTCTTCCTTTCGCAACGTCTTTGAACTTATGCCCACTCCTACCTATTCTCTGCACAGCTCTTGTAACGCTCTTGGGCGAGCCTATTTGCACCACTAAGTCAATGTAACCAATATCTATTCCAAGCTCGAGCGAGGTAGAGGAAACCACTGCCTTTAACTCGCCTTTTTTCAACCTATCCTCCACGTCCAGCCTAATCTCTCTTGAGAGCGAGCCGTGATGTGCTCCTATGGTTGCATCTGTATATTTATCCTTCCATTTTTCTTTAAGATGGTAAACTACTCTTTCTGTGCCGCTTCTCGTGTTCGTGAATATTAGCGTAGTCCTGTGCTTGGAGATTAGCTCGTCAAGCAATTCGTAAAGCTTTTGATTAAGCTCTTCCGCCGAGCAGTGTATTAAGTCTTCTACGGGTGAGATAACCTTTAGATCATAAGGCTTATACCATGTAACGTCTATTATTTTACAATGCCTATTGCTCCCAACGAGATATCTTGCAGCTTCTTCGAGAGGGTGCAAAGTAGCGCCTAAGCCTATTCTCTGAAAGCTTTTCCCCGTTATTTCTTCAAGTCTTTCTAAGCTTAAGCTGAGATGAACTCCTCTCTTGTTAGAAGCAAGCTCATGGATTTCGTCTATGATTACCCATCTAAGGCTTTTAAGCTTTTCAATGAATTTCGGAGCATTAAGCAAAATAGCCAAGCTTTCTGGCGTCGTTATTAATATATGGGGAGGAAGCTTGAGTTGCCTTTGCTTTTCGCTCGGTGTTACATCTCCAGTTCTTACCGCAATCCTTATCTCTGGCAATTCTATTCCTTTTTTCCTTGCGATTTCCCTTATTTCTCTAAGTGGAACTTCGAGATTCTTTCTGATATCGTTATCCAAAGCTTTCAAAGGCGAGACATATATACAATAAACCTCGTCTTTAAGCAAGCCTTCTTCGCCAAGCTTAAAAAGTTCGCTTAGAATAGACATAAACCCGGCGAGGGTTTTTCCCGAACCAGTAGGGGCTGCGATTATAACATTATATCCTTGAGAAATGAGCTTGAAAGAGAATCTTTGAGGTGGAGTAAGCTCCTTAAAGCTTGAGACGAACCACTCCCTTACATACTCTTCCAAGCAGGCTAAGCTTTCTTCTTCTGTAAAGGGTTCTCTTACCCATTCTATCATCTTTTAAAGAAACCCAAATTAACATCTCCAGAACGTTTTTATTTTAGGTTTTTAATATTACTCAAATAAATGTACGTAACTTTATGTGGAGCGGCAAGAACGGTTACGGGTTCCTGTTTTTTACTTGAGGTAGAAGATAAAAAAATTTTGATAGATTGTGGAATGTTTCAAGGGAAAGTGGAGCATCTGAATTCTCTTCCTTTCCCATTTAAACCTCATAAAATAGATGCTTTAATACTTACTCATGCACATTTAGACCATGTAGGTAGGGTGCCAAAACTCGTTAAGGAAGGATTTAAGGGGGATATCATAGCAACTAAAGCCACTTTTGATTTAGCCAGAATAATCCTGATAGATAGTGCAAAAATACAAGAAGAAGAAACAGAGAAGGGCGAAAGAGACTCCCCTCTATATAGTATAGAAGATGTGGAAAGGAGCTTTAAGAGATTTAATACTTGGGTAAATTATAATGAAGATATAAAAATAGGAAAAATTAAGATAAAATTTAAAGATGCTGGGCACATATTGGGGTCTTCTTTTTTAGAAATTCAAACAAAAGATAAAAAGATAACTTTTTCAGGGGATCTAGGAAATAAAGGCAAGCCTATTGTTAGAGATCCAGAAGAACCGAGCAAAACACATTATTTATTTCTCGAGTCTACTTATGGAGATAGAAATCATAGGAGTATAGAAGAATCTGTGGCAGAACTTAGGGAAGCCATCTTAACGACATTTGAAAGAGGGGGAAATGTTATAATTCCATCTTTTGCCTTAGAAAGAACTCAAGATATATTGTATTTTCTTAGAGAGTTCTATGAAAAAAATATTCTTCCTAGGTGTAGGGTGTTTGTTGATAGTCCATTAGCAACAAGCGCTACTCAAATTTTTCTAAACCATCCAGAGTGCTTTGATAGTGAAACTCTAAAGATTTTTATGCAGAAAGATCCCTTCGACTTTCCATACCTTAAGTTCACTAGAAAGGTTGCAGAATCCAAGGAGATAAACCATATTGAAAGTAGGGCTATCATAATTGCTGGAGCGGGAATGTGTACTGGAGGGAGGATACTCCATCATTTAAAGCATAATATTGAGAGAGAAGAGTGTAGTATAATCTTTATTGGTTTTCAAGCTGAAGGAACTTTGGGTAGGGAGATAGTTGATGGGGCTAAGATAGTAAAAATACTTGGGGGGGAATATAAAGTTAAAGCGAAAATTTATACAATCAATGGGTTTTCTGCCCATGCAGACCAGCACCAGCTAATTGAGTGGGCAAAAAAAGCAGATCCTTTAAAAATTTTTTTAGTACACGGGGAAGAAAAAAAATCTAAAGTACTAAAAAGTAAGCTTAAAGAGTGTTATATCCCAAGAATGATGGAGAAAATAACATTACCTTGAAAGAAAATAACCCGCTGCAATTGCTAATAGGATGCCAATCGCATTTTCAAGGCTGAGTTTCTCTTTCAGTATAATCATTCCAAGTATTACGGTAACTGCAGGATATAGTGCCGTAAGGGGAACAATTACGCTTGCTTTACTTTTTTCAAGGAGCATCAGAAAACCCAGAGAACCAGCAACTGAGAAAAAGCAAGCAAGAAAAACTATTAAAGATCCGGCATTTAGCTCTAATGGAATGTTCATCTTTATCAGATATAGAATTATGAGTATTTCAAATCCGAGATAGGCTATTCCACTCCAAAAGAGAGCTCTCCATATCCCAAGCTTCATTATACCTACTTTAAACAAAAAACCCCACATTCCCCATAGGAGTATTACCAATACAGCCAGAAGTTTTTGCATTTTCTCACTTTTAAGGTTATATGAGGGGGTAGAATTTTTTCGCCTCGTTTAGTTCTTCTATTTTTATTCCAGCTTTTATTATCTCTTTTTCTTCCATGCCTCTTTTTAACATTTCTCTTATAGTTTCGTACACTTCCCATGGAAAAATAACCCACGCAGAGGTTTCGCGTATATATATGTCGGGTGTGAAAATGGAATGAGGTTTTTTAACTAGTGTGGCAGTAAATATTTCTTTTACTTCTTGCCGTTTTAGGTATTCTAATACTGCTACGAGACTCTTCCCCGTGTCTGCAATATCATCTATTACGAGGATTTTTTTTGGTTTTTTAGATAGAGTAGAATAAACAATTTCTGGTTTTTTCGCCGTTTTTCCGATGGTCTCATAGAATTTTGTTCTTATCGCATGTAGATTATCGTTATTTATCATATCCGAGATAAGTCTCGCGGGTATCATCCCGCCCCTTGCTATTCCTAAGATTGCATCAAATTTTCTTTTTTCTTTAACTATATTCCACGCAATTTTCCTACAGTCGGCATATATATCGTCCCAAGTTAGTCTTATATAGTCCATAATCGAAAGAAATAAATATAAAATGTTTTATATAAAGGTTAGCATGAAAAAAATAGCTCTCTTGTTACTGATTTCTCTGGTGGTTCTCTCTTCTGCAGATCTCTATGAGGATCTAGAAAAAAAAGTAGATAAATATAATGAGAACGTTGGTAAGGTACCAGTCATATTCAAGAAGATATTTGCAAACCAGCGTGTTAATGCATATATCAGTATGAATGATGGTTCAGAGCTTATTATAGGGGTTGTTATAGATAATAATATGAGAATAACAGAATTTACTAAGGGAGGAATTAAAAATCCAACGCTTATAGTGAGAACGGATGAGAAAACTGTAAATGATATAATGAATTCAGATTCTCCAGGAAAAGATGCAGTTAAGGCTTTAGAAGACGGAAGGATAAAGATAGAAGCTGTCGGTTTTGTTAACAAAATTAAGTTTGCATTTGTTAAGTTCTCTATCAAACTCTTAAAGCTGTTTGGCAAGTTATGAAAGCTTTGGTAGTAGCAAGCACGAGACCAGAGGTCATAAAATTAGCACCAGTGCTCAGAGAGTTAGAAAAAAAGAAGATTGAGTATAGGTTTATCACTACTGGGCAACACTACGATCGCACGCTATTTGACAAGTTCA
>CAZSVW010000085.1:0-5494 GCA_964610485.1 Candidatus Hydrothermarchaeota archaeon
TTCCATCAAGAGGGCCATCTTCAGCCTTCCGCCCTTTAGGAATCCAGCCGCCGTGCTCTATCCCCATCTCAATGGCCGCGTCAAGCGCTGCGCGGTCAGCCCCGGTTTGGCCCCCTGATACAATTTTCTTAAGCATGCTTGTCCTTTCTAACAAAAGACATTAGACCTCCCCTGAGTTTCCGTTATAGCGACGGCTTCCCTGAACATTTGGATCATCCCTTGCCACCTCATGGCATCGGGAACGATACCCGAGAACCGCTCAGGGAGTATCACATACATGTTGACGTTTTATAAGAGGTTACTATTAACACATTCAAGGGGCTTTATATAGTTAAAACGCGCACGTATTAGATTTTCACTCATATTGATCCCCTTTCCATAACACTGTACTTGGTTTTTCCATCCCTTCTATCTCGCGCATTACCGTCCAGCAGTTGTTAGATCTCATGGCCTTTGTAAACTTGACTGATTTTAAGTGCGCCTTTGTACAGTGTTAGGGAACAGGTTTTCTTTTAGATTACTCTCAGGAGTTCTTTTGTTGAAAGGATTACATTCTTAATAAATTGTTTGACTTCAGCGCGTGCCACGATTCGTCCCCCGTCACCGATAATCTGCTTCTAACCTACACAACTATTTAAAGGAATTACATTTTTTAGCCGATAAACAAAATCGGTTACTTGGGGCTTTAATAAGCTGTAAGGCAGAGTAGCACGGGTTTGCCTATGGTACTACGACGGTTCTTCGGGAACCTTTTATAATAAGACAACTTCATAACTATGCGATAACCAGATTTTTCTAGAAAGGCAAAATAATATGGATGGTGCTAAAAACATACTAAAGGTCATAAGTGGCAAAAAAAAATGCATAAAATGCGGAAAGACAGAGTCGGTCAAAGAGCATAACTATGCAGGGCTAAGATTTAAAGATAACTACTTTGCCTTCCCAGATCGAATTAAAGCTCCCAAAATTCCTGGCCCAAAGTCTCTACTTTTTCTTTGTGAAAGATGTGCAAGCACTCATTATAAAATTGAATGTAGAATTCATGGCCTCATCGAAGAACAAGGGTACAATGGTGGCAAACCGCCAAAATGTCAGATATGCGAAGAACAATTAGAGCAGATAATTCAAAATAAGTTACCACCTGGGTTTCAATTCATTGTCCTCTTAAGCTCTGCAGTTGATTCCTCTGGGAAACCGTTATCAAACCCAACTCTTGCTTTATCAGACGACAATATCTTGTATATCATTTCCCATAGGGCAGCATACTGGGACAAAATAGGTAACTATAGCTTTAAAGTAATTAATCAAAATAATTCACTCAGGTTCCTTATTGAACATCAGAAAGAGGATAAGTGGCTTAGAACGTGTTATGTCGAAATAACTCAGTCAAAAGTTCCTAAGGTAGAAGGTACATGGACTTGGCCCTGGGATGCTGATGAATTTTGCCTTGTCTCAATCATGCACCACAAGCTGAAAAAGGAAGACTTCGATATTGATAAAAAATTTATAGCTCCTTGTCTCATCAAATTAGAAAATAATATATTGCTTACCTACCCCCGTTTTTCCTATGTGGACTTGGACAAGCTCATAGCCTGGAGGCTGTTAGAAGATACTGGTTCTCCTCAGCTGGAAATTGTCTTCGAAAACCATAAATTGCCGGAGTTTATAAGAATAAAAAACTTAGCGAATTTATCAGGATTTAAAGGCATAAAAAACATTGCCAAAGAGCTTCCTCAAAATCGTAGAGTTGAAGACTTAAGTCCTATTGAGGACTCGGGTGTGTTCTTGCTTCAACTAGAAACCGCTCAAGAACCCACAGAATTCATCCTGTCACTTGATAGTAAAGGTGAAAACATTATCGCAAATTCCGTTCCTAAAAAGGAGAAAATCAAATTTACCAGAGGCTACTCATGCGGGAATTCTTTGTTAATGGTTTCTGGTGAGGAGGACATCTGTGCACTTTGCAGCACCAATCCCGGGGCTATAAAAAGGGCCATTTCTGTCCTTCAAACTCCAGATAACCTGCTCAATCTACCCTCAGGACTAAAAGGCTATTACATTGACAAAAACGATTCTGAGAGAATCGAAATTATGAGCCTTTTTTTGGAGGAAAATGGTTTTCGCATAAACGGAGGAGCCTTAATCAAATATAGTTCCGTAATCAGAACAGAAGTCCAACAAGATGGAGACTTGCACCAACTAAAAATTCATTATGTGGGAGAGAATGGAAAAAAATCTATTTTGAGTATGGTTGCTCCTGAAAAATATGCTTACAAAACTGCGGAGTTATTGGAACTCCATAGAACCAGGGAGACTTTTCGTTCCGAATCGTTAGGCAACCTCTATTCATTGTATTATGAACATAAGAAAAACTATTTACTTCTTGGGCTGTTTTTAGATCTCATAGTCCTAAATCGTGAGTTAAATTTCGAAATCACAATGGACGACTTATCAGAGAAATTTGCCCGGATGGATGGTATAGATTTATATGAGGATAAGCGGCTATATGAACTAGTACTGAAGAAAATAACGCTATTGAGCATCTCTTTGAAAAACATAAGGCGAAAAATGGAATATTTGCTTAATTTCTATCCATATTATCACCTTAAAAAAGAAATAGGTTTCCTGTCTGAAGCTTTTGGATCTGGGGTTGCAAGAAAATACCTTCCATATGAGCAAAAAAGAATAGTTGGGAATTCCAGGGCAAATATTAGAAAAGTACAGACAAAATTTTTATTGGCCTTTTCTGAAATCGAACGGTCCCTTTATCCAATTATGAATATAATAGCAAAGCGTGATGTCAACGGAAAACTATCTGAAATATGCCTCAAGTATTTTCCGCACTTAGCACAAGCGAGCTTATTTGGAATAATGCTTGGTACCGGGGCGGTGACGCTTGGAGGGCTTGGTATAGTAGCCGGCATGCTAGTCATAAGGACAATGAATGATACCTTAAATTATTTTAGGTCTGATAAAGAATCTGCTGCATTAGTAAAAAAGGCTTTTGAAACTGCTTACCCCTGGTGGAATTTAGTAAAGCAATTATGGCCTGTAGCGGTTTACGAAGCCGAACAAGCTCTAGATGAAGAAAATAGGCTGTGCTACATAAGGGATCAGAGGATACTCAATCAAGTTCCCTCCTCTTTAAAAGGCCCTCTAGAAAAACGCCTAGTTTCAACTCTAAAAAAGGAAATTGAGATAGGAACAAAGATGCGCTTTTCCGAAATCTTAGAAAACAGCAAAATAAGATTTGATTCTCTCATTAGTGAAATTGAATCTCGGATCAATTCAAATATGCATCAACAAATCCAAGTTTTCGATTATCCTCGCATTACCAGCTGAAACCCAAGGAGGCCATGAAATGACTAATTATATTGATGACTTAGATTCTGAAGTTCATCCTGACCACGATGTCCCTGTAACTGACCATGGCGGTTCACACATTCCGCTTCAGGACATAAGCTCAGAAACTTTCCACCTTAAGAATGACTCAGCAGAAGATCTGCACAGCGACCAGATTCCAAACTTCACACCTCATATTCAGCATGAAGGGGATTTTCCCGAGTTGAGCCCTTCAGACTTCCATGAGGATATCCTATCAGATTGTGCAGAAATTAATATATTCGACCAAAACCATCTGCCGTGGATTCATGAACAGCCAGAACATATTGAAGACCCTTTAGGAAAGGTATATGGTCAACCTGACAAGGATCAGGATTATTGGCACATCCAAAGCTCCCCCGATACATGCGCGGTTGTAACTCAGGAGTATGTCATTGAGGGCATTGTTGGGCACGATATTGATGAAGATGCCCTTGTTAATGAGGCTGCTGAAAAAGGATATTATATACCAGGTAAGGGAACCGACTTATGGGATGTAGGGGACCTAATTGAAGACTATGGTATTCCTGTCGAGAAAACTTTCGATAATACTATCGACGATGTTAAGGAATGCCTGGAAAACAACAGAAAAGTTATAGTAGCACTAGATGCCAACGAGATTTGGTATCCTTCCGATTTTCATCAACTTATGGACTGTTTTTTTATGCCCGAAGCGAATCATGCAGTTCAAGTTATAGGATACGACGATTATAATGGGAAGGTCATTTTGAACGACCCTGGCACAAGCAATGGAAAAGGATTGGAGGTTCCAGTAGATAGGTTCCTTGAGGCTTGGGAAGATTCGAATAATTTTATGGTGGTCACAGCACCATCACCGCACGTTTCAGCATAGATAGACGAGTCCTTGCAATATTGTAATTTGCGAGAGTGCGCATAATGCCCAGAGTTCAGATGCAGAAAGCCCTTACATCAAGTTTGGAGATCGATTATGAACACTGAAAGCCTTTCCTTGAAAACTTATAATAAGTTTATGAAGAGTCCAGCCAGAATCCAGCTTACTGGCGTCGATTCTTCGCCATCCTTGCCAGTGCCCATACTGGTCGATGGGAAGCCATATTTTTGTTTTCTCTCCTTTATCGGGAAAAGATTAAGGAAAGAAGAAAAGATAAAAATCTATAGGCCATATTCGAAATTCGTTGTCAAATTTGGAACTGGAAAGATTGTGAATTATGTGGATTATACCTTTGAAGATGAATTTCTAAATACAGATTGGGAAACACCCATTGGAGAATTTCCCCATGATTCCATTGCAGAATTCACTAGGAAAAAATATTCAGAAATGAGATATAGCCTTATTTCACAATATGATAAGGTAGTTAAAGACCTCCAGACGGGCCCAATGAAAAAAGCAGATAGAGAATTTAGGGATCAATTTTTTTCCCTTTGTGAGCCTAGTTTGATTCCATTCTTGGCAAAGATAGGAAGGAGCTTTTTTGAATATCTGGGTGTTTAAATGCCCACAGTAAGTCCTGTTAACCTGTTTTTGTGGGGTGAATCCGACCGCGACAAGATGGAAGAGAAGGTAGCGTCAAGAATCTTTTGCACTTTTGCGCGGTGCCCCGCCAAATACTGATCGGTTGGTTATTTGTTATCACGTTCACTCTGCCCCCCTGGAAAATAAAGTTCAAGAACTAGATCTGAATACGGGTTTCATCAATTTGCCTGTCTACTGCCAGATAGAAATCACATTACTCAGTTCTTGAGGTACGCTCCTTTCTATGGTGGCCTCCTCTCAATAGGTTAAATGGTTGTTTCTCATCACCTCCACTTAACCATATTGAGGCCACCGCCTCAAAATGTGCGAAAAATTTTACACGTCATCCGCCATACCCTCTCTATTGACTAGGACGGCATAAGAGAACAACATACTTTCAAGGCCACAGAGAAAAATGCCTTCCTTGCACTCTCGGTAAATCCGGGACAGAGCCTCGATAAGTGTTTGGTGCGGGGTCTGTTACCTCTGCATCGGGTTTGAAACTAAGACGAACGGGTATCAACAGGCTCATGGGCCGTTATTCACAAAAGCGAAAACTTATCCCCTTTTTTCGCAAGGGAATTTTTTTACCTCCCCGCCTGCAGCGGGCAGGTTGAC
>CAZSVW010000086.1:0-5485 GCA_964610485.1 Candidatus Hydrothermarchaeota archaeon
AAAAAATAGAAAATTAGAGCTCTATACCAAGCTCTTTAAGCTTCTCTTCTGTAGGTCTCCCTTCTACCCATCCTCTAAGCTCGTAGTATTCCCTTTTCATTTGTTCAAGCTCTACTACCTGACCTTTTGCAGCACCTTCTGGCATGGGTTCTTCGAGCAGTCTTCTTGGGAGAGTGTCGTCCTTTCCGTCAAATCCAAGCTTATTGATTATCACCCTCTCTAAATTGTATATTCTCTCCCCTATCTTCAAGATTTCTCCTTCATCTAAGTTGAAGCCCGTTACCGCTGAGAGAAGCTCTGCATAGTCTCCAGCACCCAAAGCGAAGGTTGTAAAGAGGCAGTTGACGGTAGAATTTACAGTGCACGTGAAGTCCTGGAAAATCTTAACCCACTTTGCCTTTCCATTTGGTGTGAGAGGATCTATCTTTTCGGGAACACCGAGTATTTCTGGCGAAATCGTGTAACCAGTTACATGGCATCCTCCTCTGTTTGCAGTAGCGTATGTTAATCCTATACCCTTAGCTCCCCTCGGGTCGTAGGCGGGCATCTCCAGTCCTTTCACACTCATAGAGAGCTCGGGTGCTCCGAATATCTCGGCTAGCCTCTTAGACCCTAGAGCGAGATATTTCCCAACTCCAGACTTATATGCAGTCCTCCAGCAGACCTCTACCAATGCAGAAGCATTACCAAATGTGAGGTCTATTCCCTGGAGGTCCTCTTCACTTATATATCCCTTCTCCCTTAGTTCCATTGCACAGGCAATCGTAGAGCCCAAAGAAATGGGATCCATACCGAGTTCGTCACAGAGATGGTTTGCTTTGATTATTGCATCCAGTTCAGTTACCCCGGTATCATTACCAAGCGCCCATATTGATTCATACTCTGGACCTTCGGAGTAGAGCACCTGATATGGTCCTTTCTTTACTCTGGTGACCCTGCCACAAGCTATTACGCATCCCCAGCACGGTCTCTTACCTGTGAGATACTCTTTGGTAAGGGTCTCACCACTTATTTTGTCGGCATCGGGGTTATATCCCGTCTGCCAGTTCTTGAATGGGAGCGCTCCAGCTTTGTTTATTATATTGACCAAAATGGCAGTTCCATAGGTTGGAAGTCCTTCAGATGTGACGGGATGCGACCTCACCTTTTCTAGGGCCTTCTTTTGTGCTTCTTTGTATTCCTCTTCCTTTGCAACTTCTATTTTCTCTTTCCCACTAACTACAATAGCTTTCAGTTTTTTAGACCCCATTATTGCTCCAAGTCCTGTTCTCCCCGCAGCTCTATGTTCGTCATTTATTATGCACGAGAGCAATACCTTATTTTCTCCCGCAGGTCCTATACATGCTACACTAGCTTTACCACCCGCTTTTTCCTTTAGAATTCTGCAGGTGTCGAAGGTATTCTTGCCCCATATGGTGGAGGCGTCTCTTATCTCGGCACATCCATCTGCGATGTCCAGATATACAGGTTCCTTCGATGCCCCCGTTATAACTACAATGTCGAAACCAGCAAATTTGAGGTATGGACCCCACTCTCCACCAGAGTTTCCACTTCCTATAGACCCGGTAAGCGGGGACTTAAGTGCCATTACGTGGTATCTACCCGGAGAGGGAAATCCAGCAACTCCCGTGGCAGGCCCTGTTGCGAAAATGAGAACGTTATCTGGCCCCAGAGGGTCTAAATCCCTAACGGAGATTCCCTTCTTCTCATATTCCTTGATGTACTGATATAGTAAGTAGGTCGCGTATCCCTTTCCTCCCAGGTACTTCTTTGCAACTTCCATGTCGGTGCATTTCACTTCTAAACTTCCGGTTGAAAGGTCCACAAACAAAATCTTTCCCATATATCCGTTTGCCATTTCATCACCCCACGTAATATTTTGTCTCTTCTCCTTAAAATTCCTTTGGGAATGCGGCATTGATTGCCCTGGCTAAGAGCCTCGCTACCCTCAAGGGTTCTGGAATAGATCCCTGTAATGTGAACTTGTTTAGTAAAGCGGACGCTTCTTTCTTTTTCATTCCTAAGTATCTCACAAATACCTTTTTACCTGTATGGAGCCATATTTCTTCCCTTTTTCCCAGCTTTTGATATAGTCTCAATCTAAATTCGGAGTTGTCTAGGTCTCTAAGATACTTTTCTATGCCGGGAGATTCCTCATAGGTAACGCAGAGTAGGGGGAGCTCGGTTATATCGTGCACTTTCTCCAGGTCTATAATGTTGAAAAGGCTTATTATACATCCATTCAGAATTATGGCGTTGATGTCGCTTCTATTTAACTTTTGGAAAATCTCTATAACTCCTCGGGTGGCATCTATTCCTCCGAGTGTAATTTTGGAGAATGCAAATCCGTCTATCTGTAGGTCTCCCCGCATTACGACACCAGCAAGTGCAGCCTTTTTTCTACCTTTGGTGAAGCTTTCTGCTATTCCTAGAACCCTTATACCCCTCTTATCTAGATGTAGCATTTCCAAACTCCTTAAGATACTCCTCCTCCATAAAGTGAAGCTTTCCCAGAACTATAATCGTATGTGGTGGGGGTCCGAAGTCTAGATTTAATAGTTCTCCAACCTTGCCAAAGAAAATTCTAGAATCTTCTGTTCCGATCCTTGAAAGTACAACTATTTTATTTTCTTCTGTGAAAATATTATCTCCTCTAAGTTTTTCCATTTTTAAAAGTATTTTTAGAGCTTCATTTGGGCTCATAAGCTTATCATCTTTTATATCTAGAAAAACAAGAGTATGCAGCCCTCTTTCTAAATTTTCTTTAATCACGTCATATGGAGTAAGGGGAAAAAACTTTTCCTCGGGAAACAATATGCTCGTGGACCTTCCAAATTTATAGTTCTGGAGTCCAGCCATAGAAGGAGCTGCAGAAATTATCGAGGCATTGTGTATTATCTTAGTATCTATGCCCCGTTTTTTTGCCTCTATTCTCAGATACACGTGTGTTGTTGAAATTAGAGGATCTCCTGGAACAAGAAATGCAACTTTCTTTTTTCTGGCTTTTTCTAGAATTATCTTTTCTCCTTCTTCCTCAACGTTTTTTCTCTTGAGCACTGTGATTTCCTTTCCTATGAGCTTCTCTAGCTTCTCTAGATTTAATTTTGGAAGCTTGCTTGTGTAAAACTCTGCATATACTACATCGCTCGTCTTCGCTTCCTCCAGCCCTCTAATAGTTATATCTTTTTCATCACCTAATCCTAATCCTATAAAGACAAGCATATCTCTTCAGTTTCTGTTTTTTATCTCCCATAAATATAATTTAATGTTGCCAAAAATTAGTAGCAATGAGAAGTTAAAGTTACTTCAAAAGTAGGGATTGGGAAGGGCATGCTAGGCGTCAAGGTGGAAAAAAAGAATGCAGAAAAAGTTAGAAGAGACTTAAAAAAGTTGGGAGTTCTAGATACGACTAAGAAGGTAATAAGAGAAGATAAATATGTGATTTTTCCCGTTAAGAGAAGATTAAAAAATTATACCCTAGTAGAGAGAGAGTTTGAGAATTTGGAGAGTAGGAAAAGTTTTGAGGATTTACTTTCGGAGTTGCTGGACGATGATAAACTCTCTCTGGTCAGACACTCATTTGATATAGTTGGCGACATAGCCATAATAGAGGTTCCTCCAGAACTCGAGAGCGTGGAAGAAAAAATAGCGAAAGCCTTGCTGCTTGCTCATAGAAACATTAAGGCAGTATATAAGAAGTCCAGCGAAGTAATGGGGGAGGAGAGAGTTAGGAAGTTAAAATTCATTTCGGGTGTGAGAAAGACCGAGACAGTACATAAGGAGCATGGCGTGAGGCTAAAGCTTGATATCACCAAGGTATATTTCTCACCTAGGCTGAGCTATGAAAGAGAGAGAATCCTAAAACAAACGATGGACGGCGAGGTCATAGTTGATATGTTTGCCGGGGTTGGACCTTTTTCTATTTTACTTGCCAAGTATAGAAAGGTAAAGGTCTATGCGATAGACAAAAATCCACATGCATATTCTTACTTGGTTGAGAATATAAAGTTAAACAAGGTGGAAGACAGGGTAATACCCCTCCTCGGCGATTGCAGGGAGGTTTCTCCTAAAGGGATAGCTAGCAGAGTTATAATGAACCTCCCTAAAACTTCACACTTGTTTTTAGATACAGCATTTGAAATAATTAAGGAGGGAATTATTCATTTTTACTCGATCTCCCCAGAAGAAGATTTGTTTGAAGGAAAGATAGACCTTTTGCATAGGATTGCGGATAAGAATAAAAGAAAAATAAAAATAGAGGAAAAAAGGATAGTACGGGCATATTCTCCGAGAAAATATCACATCGTTATTGATGTGCGGGTGAAAAAATGAAGCTATCCGAGCTTGGTGAGAAGAGGATAGTTGAGAAAATACTCGAAAGCATTGAGAAATGCGAGGGAGTGGTAGAGATAGGGGATGATGCGTTTGCAGTCGAGTTCGGAGAGTTTTGTCTGGTGGGATCGATAGACATGGTAACCCAGTCTAGGCATATACCAAAGGAAATGACTCCAAGACAGATTGGGAAGTATGCAGTTAATGCGGGACTGAGCGATATAGCTTCGATGGGGGCTATACCCTTGGGTATACTGGTTTCCCTCGCTTTACCCAGAGAGAGAGAAGAAGATTTCTTGTTGGGGGTTGTTGAGGGCATATCTGAAGCGTGTAGAGACCATGGAACTTGTGTGCTCGGCGGGGACACCAAAGATCATGTTGAGATAACTTTAACTGTATGTTCATTGGGGAAAGTGGGAAAAAGTAACCTTCTCACTAGGGGTAATGCCGAGGTAGGAGATTTGATATGTGTAACTGGAAAACTTGGGTCGGCACCAGCGGGTTTTGTTTGTCTCACCAGGAATCTAGATTTTCCAAAGTTTGTTGCTGCAGCACTTGAGCCAAAAGCCAGGGTAAAAGAAGGAGTAATACTCGGGAAATATGCAAATTCGTGCATGGATATATCTGATGGACTGGCATATTCCCTACATGAAATAGCAGATAGGAGTGGGAAGGGTTTTATCGTGTATGAAGAAAAAATACCAGTAGATGGGGATATATATAAAGTTGCTGAAAAAGCAAAAGTTGATGCGAGGGAGATGATTTTTTATTCTGGTGGAGACTATGAGTTGCTTTTCACGATTTCAGAGGAAAAGTTTGATTTTCTCAAAAAGAAAATAAAATGCTGGGTTATAGGGGAAGTCGTGGAAAGGGAGAGAAAACTAATTTCAATAGACGGAGAAGAGATAGAACTAGAAAAGAGGGGAGATGAAGCTTTTCAGAGTAAGTGGATATAGTGAAGCAGGGAAAGGGCTATTACACCCACTATTCCCAGTATCGCGACTATGGCTACGGTTATAAGCTTGATCGGTATTGGATCGTTTGTGAACACGGTATAGTTGAGTAGGAAGAGCAGGATAACTCCTAGGATGGTGTTTATCACCAGCTTTTTCATCACTATGTAGAATAGATATATAGCCCCAACAATCACTAT
>CAZSVW010000087.1:0-5448 GCA_964610485.1 Candidatus Hydrothermarchaeota archaeon
TCCCTTATCCGCGTTTCCACTCCCGTCGTTGACGGCAATTACCAAGCCGCCTCAAGAGTATTAACTAGTTTCATTCAAGAGCTTTATCCTTACCTAATAAGGTTTCTTTGAGTTAAGATTGATAGATACGATTTGAGGGAGAAGATAGGACTATCATGTAAGGCGTAGGAACCCCCTGTAATTAATGTGGCTTTTGCGTACTCGTTACACTGTTATAGCGATTGCCTTTTAGGTCCCTAATCAATCGGTGAATACACCATAATTCATTTGAGGAGAATCTTGAAGCCATCAATGACATACAAAATAAGGATAGCAGATGCAGATATTGACAGGGAAAGGGAAGGCATCTTCAGTGTCCTAGCAGAAAACTTTCCTGGCTTACCTCAAGAAAGATATGAATGGATATACAAGGGGAATCCTCAAGGAAAGACGGTTCGTATAATAGCTTATTACTCTGGAGAAAGGCCAATTGGAACTCTTACTCTATTTCCTAGGCGAATATATGCCAACGGGGAACCCTTGAATTGTGCAATTACTGGAGACTTTTGCGTTAATGCAAAACACAGGGTTTTTGGACCAGCGCTGGCCTTGCAGAGAACTGCGGTTCAGCAGTGTGAGAGCGGAAAATTTGATCTTCTATATGGTATACCTAACCAGCAGTCCAGAAAAGTGCAATTAAGAGCAGGATTTGAAGAGCTTGGAAAAGTATTAAGGCTAACAAAGCCTCTAAAATCTCAATACTATATAGCCCGGCGCGTCAGGAACAAAATTCTCCTGAGATTACTGTCTTTCGTTGCGGACTCGGTCCTAGAAATGGCCTCCAGGGAGAATTTTCGAATGAATAGCGGGGGTTTCAGTGTTCTCAAACCCGAAGTTTTTGACAATGAGTTTGATAGACTATGGAATTCTGTCAGGAAAGACCGTATGGTCATAGGGGAGAGGAGTAGTGCTTATTTAAACTGGAGATTTAGGCAGTGTCCCCATGGGAAATACAATATTTTTGCAATCATGAGTAGTCAAGATGGCATAACATCTTACCTTGTTTACAAGGTAGAAGGTAGAAAGGTGAGTATTAGTGACTTGTTGGCAAAAGATATGCACAACGGCATGGATACACTTTTATCACAATTTCTTCAGTATTTAAGAGGGATCGACGTAGAAGCTGTGAGTATTTCCTTTTTAGAAAATAAGCTGCTACTAAAAAAGCTAAAGAAATTTGGATTTTCACAAAGGCATTGTGAGGATGATGTTTTGGTATATGTCCCCTACCGCCTCAGAAACTACCTCGACCTGGTCGAGAAAGGAAAATGGTATATTCTGGCCGGCGACAATGACATATAGCTAGCTTGGAGTAGTACGAGGGAGCATGAATAAAAAGATTTCAGAATGCTAAGGAAGCCATAGAGATAATGAAAGGGAGGAGCCTATTACAACTTGTGAATCTTCCAAGTGACAGCTCAGTTTTAATGCTGGGATTTGATGGTAGTATTTGGAAAGATCAATTTGAATTTAGCCAAGTTTATTGCGGGACTGATCAATTTTGTGATAAAGAAAACTATGATTTGGTCTTTTTGGATATGGTTTCCTCTATAGTAACGAACAATTTCAAAAAATGCTTAAAGCTTATAAAGAAAAAACTAGCTGCCACTGGGATACTTATAATTAGTATACCTAACTCCTTCTCATTCAAGAATCTTAAGTCACTAGTCAAACGAGCAGATATATATTACAAGTTTAGCCCCATGTTATCCCCACTTGCCCTTCCCATTGTGTCAAGATATCTACTCCCCTGGCATAGCGAATCATTTTTGGCAATTCCGGATCCCTTAAATGCTATAGAATTTGTCGCTCCAGGGAGGGATTCAGTTGAGATCCCCTGGTACGCAAATTCTGTGGAAAAGCTAATGGACAGGATTGGTTGGTATAAATATGTGCACGCAGGTTATTGGATAATTTCGTCTAAACATAGAATCGAAGAAAATGGATTACTTGAGAGAGCAGGAGAAGCTGTGTCCTCTCTTCTAGATCTTAGGGGGCTGAAACTACGGATCGACCGCTTTGAAATACGTGAAAGAGGTGCTCTTGTCATATTCATTTCCGAAAACATGAAGGGCAACAAGTTCATTATACGGGTTACATCTAGTGTAGAGAACCGAAGAAGGATACAAAAAAACCATTTGTATCTTACTAGAGTGCATCAGAACCCAGACATACCAGACAATTTAAAAAACAAGCTGCCATATCCTCTTGACGAGTTCAATTTTGGAAACTGTCATGTTTTCATGGAGTCTAGGCTACCTGGTATATTGGCATGGAAAGTGGAGACAGGGAGAGTTAAAAATATTGTCTACAAGCAAGCGGCTGACTTTATAATTCAGTTTTTTGAGTCTGCTGCAAGTAAACTTGTTTTAAATGAGCAGATTCTAACAGAACTCTTTTCTCAAGACATGGAAATAATAGATGCCAGCAATTTTGCAGGTGAAGACATTAGAAGATTACTTCTTAACGGAATAAATTTGGTTAGAGAGAGGTTACTTGGGCGTAAATTGACCCTTGGACCTTCACATGGCGATTATGGACATGGTAACATAATGGTAGACGAAAAGACGGGACATCTTTGTGGTGTAATTGATTGGGATACTGGAAGGTTTCGCGATTTTCCGGGGATAGATTTTATTAATCTCCTGATTCAGAAGAGACGATCAGAATGTCGGGAATCCTTAAGGGATACTGTTGCCGAGCTTGCAGATCTGCGAAGTATCACTGAGGAAGTGAGAAAGATCTTGGGAAGATTGGATAAACTTCAGGTAGTGAATTCTACCGAGATGTGGAGGATAGCGCTTTTGATTACCGTCATAAGATATATTACTAGAGCTATGCAATATCCGACCTTGTTTTGCAGGGACAAATGGGACTTTTTTGCAACGCTTGATTGGTCTCTGAATAAGTTACCTTCTTATGCCATGGTATAGACTAGGGGGTGATCAGGTATGCATATGCACAAGATTGCAAAGAGGGATCAATGACTGCGCAAAAGACGAAAATCCTATACGTCGATCAAGGGATAGCCTTCGGGGGTGCCATAAAGAGTCTTTCATATCTCATAGCCAACTTGGATCGTGCTAGGTACACCCCTGTTCTAGTTTCGGAAATGCCGAAACATATACTTAGCGCTCACATGCCTAATTGGCTGAAGGTATATCAAGTAAAACACTATATAAACTACTCGCACTGGATGAAGTTAAATACACTATTGAAACGAAGACTTCATAATCGGAAATTGAGAAAGACTATCATATACTTTTGTTCTTTGTTCAAGCTTTTTTCAAACTTGATATATGCTATAAGAGTTGCGTCTATTGTGCAGAGAGAATGCCCAAATATTATCCACATAAATAATGGCATGGAAATTCTTGAGGCAAATGCTATAGCCTTACTATTCGATAAGAAATGTGTTGTACATCAAAGAGGAGATTCACCTTCGGGGATTCCTGAGAAGTTTTTTTACGAAAAGACAGAAAGATTTATAGCTGTATCAAATCATACAAGAAGCAATATGATAAGTCAGGGTATTCCCAGAGATAGGATTATTGTCCTTTTTGATCCAACACCAGAACCTAGAGTTCGAACTAAATCAGCCGAGTTGAGACACCGGTATGGAATCGAAAAAAGTGCCAAGTGTTTTGGAATATTCGGGCGCATTGTAGAATGGAAGGGCCAAGACATATTTGTGAGAGCGGCGGTAGGTGTTCTGGAAGTTATCCCGAGCAGTTACGCCTTTATTGTAGGAGATACTGCTGATGGGGCGAAAGACTTTTGCGAGAGAGTAATGAAAGTCGCTAGGGAATCTGCTGTAAAAGATAGGATAATTTTTACAGGCTATGTAGATAACGTAGACGATTACTATAACCTAATGGATTTAGTGGTACACGCATCTAAGACTCCAGAACCATTCGGGATGGTTATAACGGAAGCTATGGCCCTCGGAGTGCCGGTAATAGCTACCAACAACGGCGGCCCTTTGGACATAATCGAAAATGGTGTGGATGGCATTTTGATAGAGCCAGGGAACGCGGAGCTTTTGGCTAAAACCATAATAGAACTGTTGAGAGATGACGAGAAAAGGAAAAAGATGGGAAAGAAGGCCAGGGAAGCTGTTGAAAAGCGCTTCTCTATCAAGCCATATGTGCAAGCAGTAGACAGACTTTACCAAGAGATACTTTCGGTTCCAAAAGATTGATCCTCTCTCTTGAGCCTGCGATGAGAACTGTATATCTTCTGATAACAATCGATACCGAAGAGGACAATTGGGGTTATGTAAGAAATGGAATTTCCGTTCGTAATGTTAAGTACTTATATCTCTGCCAGGAAATTCTTGATCGTTTTTCTATTAAACCCATTTATCTTTGCACCTGGTCGGTATTAAACGATGAACATGCAATTAGAATATTGAAGGAGATCTATGAAGACTGTAAGTGCTATATTGGCGCTCATTTACATCCGTGGAACACTCCTCCGCTGAAAGAAGAACTTTGCGCATATAATAGCCATGCTAAGAATCTCCCCTGCGACTTAATTGAGCGGAAGGTAATAAACTTAACCGACCTGATTGAAACTCAGTTTCAGATATCACCCATTATTTTTAGGACCGGTAGGTGGGGCCTAGGTGAGAATGTTTTGATGGTTCTGGAAAAGCTTGGATATAGGATCGATACGAGCGTCTCCCCATTTACTAATTGGGAGGATGATGGTAAAGGGCAAAACTTTTATTTTTTCCCTCACTTACCTTACTTTTTAGATTCAAATGGGCCTCTCTACAAGCCCGCCCGAGATCTAGATGGGATATTAGAGATTCCAGTTTCTATTGGATTTAATAGACCTCCCTACTCTTTTTGGAGCAATATCTTTTTCCTGTGCGAATATCCCCTGCTCAAATTGATCAAGCTCAGAGGTATATTGGCTAAAACCGGAATATTAAGGAAAATATGGCTTTCGCCAGAACAGGCTGATGCGAGACAGATGTTATCATTGACACACGTCTTACTCAAGAGTGGTATCAATTTGCTCAACCTCACTTTTCACAGTACAAGTCTGAAACCGGGGCTGTCTCCATTTGTGAAAAACGAAAAAGACCATAGGAGGTTCCTGGGCAGTCTAGAGGAATATTTGGAGGGTCTTAACGACATGGCGGAGATAAAGTGCTTATCACCGGCTGATCTATTACGTGCCGCGGAGAACGGAAAAATAAAATGTGCTTAAGAGGAATTAATTTCGCCTAACCCAGGAGGAAAAATGCTCCCACCGAATATTACTCGGCGTAACCTAGTTCGTATCCTGCTTAAATCATTTGCACTCCTCAACTTGTTGCCTACGAAAACAATTAGAGCAGCTATTTCTGGAGGTTTTCATGCCTCGGTGAGGACACCTGTTAAACAATCAAATAAGGCC
>CAZSVW010000088.1:0-5388 GCA_964610485.1 Candidatus Hydrothermarchaeota archaeon
TATCAATGGGAGTAGCACGATATGCGGGATTGGATAAAGCAGATAAACGATGGGAGCTACAATTTTATCTATTTCGTCTTCATAGCTGAGTAAGCCTAAAGGCACCGCAATAGAAACAGCCAGAGCTATACCACAAACAACCCTAATTAAACTTATTAGCAGATGGGGCAGTAAAAAAGACCTCTGGTTTATAAAGGTGAAGAGCACTTCTAAGGGCGAAGGTAAGGCTACAGAATTGAGTATAATTGCTAAAAGATACCATGCAAATATAATAAAGGCACATGCCATTAGATATCCTTTTCCTCTATGCTTTTCCTCACTTCTCTGCATTTTTCAAAAAACTCCTCCCTGTTTCTATAATCCAAGCTTCCCATTTCGGGATTATCTATTATCTTCAAAACCTTCCCAGGTCTCTGGCTCAAAACAACTATTTTCCTGCCGAGAAAAACCGCCTCCTCTATGCTGTGAGTTACAAGAACCATTGTAACTTTGTTGTTGATCCATAGCTTAAGAAGAAAATTCTGAAGCTTCTCTCTTGTCAGTGCATCCAAGGAAGAGAAGGGTTCATCCATGAGCAAAATCTCCGGGTTTAAAGCTAAAGCCCTTGCAAATGCTACTCTTTGCTGCATCCCTCCCGAGAGTTGCCTTGGATAATGGTTTTCAAAGCCTTTAAGTCCAAGTTTCTCAAGCAAGGGAAGCACTATTTTCCTCTGCTCCTCCTTTTTAACACCTCTGACCTCCAATCCAAGAGAAACGTTCTCATATACGGTTTTCCAAGGAAACAAACCATAATCCTGAAGTATGAGCGCTATGTTTTTTGAATTGATTAAGATTTCGCCTTCTGTTGGTTTTAGTAGTCCGGAAAGAATAAAAAGCAAGGTTGTTTTTCCGCAACCCGAAGGACCTATTACAGAGCAACTCTCTCCCTTAGCTATGCTAAAACTAACACCTTCTAAAGCAATCGTTCCATCTTTGTATATCATCGAAATGTTCTTAGCTCTAATCATAGATTATATCCTCATAGGATATCTCCTTCTTTATTAGACCTTTGTTCTTAGCCCATTCATAGACGCTTAGGAAGTTTTCCTTGCTTAACGGCTCGGGTTCCGGATAAGTTGGCATTGGATAGCTGTTAGCTATTGGCTCTGGAACCCTTGCAATCTCTATGAACAGGCTTCGATATTTGCTTGGTTGCGAGTTTATTTTTTCTACAGCTTCTTTATAAGCTTGCAAAAACTTCTCTATGGCTTGGGGATTTTCCTTTATGAAGTCTTCCCTAAAGGCTATGACCGTTTGACTTATGCTTTTATTCAGCATGGCATCCGAGACTATGAGCTTGGCTCCTTTATGCACCGCCAAGCTTGCAAGCGGCTCTGGCAGCGTGGCAGCTTCTACTTTGTCATCGAGCAGCATTTGCATTCTTATCGGTATCTTTTTGACCTCGATTTTCTCCGCATTTACATCGTATTCCTTAAGCAAGCTATCTGTTACGTACTCGATTATTGTATTGCTTGAAATCGCTATTTTCCCGCCTTCTAAATCCTTAACCGAGGAAATGCTTGAGTTGGGGCTTGCGAGTATTGCAAATACTCCCTCCTCTGGAGTTTTTCCCAAGCAGAGGGATACTCTTTTCATGTTGTAGCCCGCTTCCCTAAGAAGAATAACCGCTACAGGGTCTGTGATAACAGCATGTAACTCGTTTGCGGTTAAGGCGCTGTCTCTTTCAAGGGCGCTTTGGAATTTTATTATCTCAACATTTAAACCATGCTTTGAGAAAATTCCTTCTTGCTCTGCAACTACTATTGGCAAAGCATCTTCTATTGGTAATATGCCTATTTTAATTTCTTGTTTGGGTTTGTTAGTAACCATACAACCTGCAAGTATTGCTATTATCAAGAGAATAATGCTGTGCTTCTTCATTTTTTTATCACCTCATATAGGAGTAAAATATTCAAGTATATCCCCTTATAAATTTTTAATTGGATGATCAGGAAGCTACAAATTCTACTAGAGATGATAAAGATAGAGCATACCCTCTTTGCTATGCCTTTTCTTTACTCGGGTGCCATTTTAGCTTCCAATGGCTTGCCTACTAAACATGTTCTTATATGGATCACAATTGGTTTATTTTCGGCAAGAAGTGCGGGGATGCTCTTAAATAGATTAATAGACAAAGACATAGATGCAAAAAATCCAAGAACAAAAAACAGAGCTTTACCTAGAGGAGCAATAGGAGAAAGAGAAGTAGTTTTTGTTATACTTTTATGCCTTGCAATACTTTTAATCTGCGCTTTTAAGCTCAATATGCTCTGTGTTAAGCTTTATCCTTTAGTTGTTGCTCTTTTTATCCTTTACCCTTATCTAAAAAGGTTCACCTGGCTTTGCCACGTAGCACTTGGGTTAATTCTCGCTATAGCTCCGATAGGAAGCTGGGTCGCGGTAAAAGCAAGCTTAGATTTGGGAATTATTCTCTTGGGGTTGGCGGTAGTATTTTGGGTCGCTGGCTTTGATGTCATATATGCATGCCAAGATATCGACTTTGATAGAAGCTTTGGGCTACATTCTATTCCAGCAAAGTTTGGTTTAAGAAAAGCTCTGCTCTTCTCGGCATTTTTCCATTTTTTAACGGTTGTTTTTCTTCTTGCTACCTACTTTGTTATGCATCTTACTAAAGGATTCCTAATTGGTATAGCCATCATATCTCTACTGTTAACTTACGAACATATCATAGAAGACAGAAATACAGCTTTTTTCAAGATTAATGTGTTGGTGAGTATATGTTTTTTGATTTCAACCTTGTTGGGAGTATTTCTCAGTTAATAAAAAACTGAAAAATTAATTTAATATCAAAGTTATTTTTTTACTTAAAATCTCCCTTACTCTTATATTGTTGCTTGTATCAATGAGCGGTTTTTCCCTTATAACAATTTTCTTCTTAATTTCTATCATTCTGCTTCCGTTGTCCCTAATTCCCAGCTCATACTTTGGTTCCTCGACAACAATGTAATCGGGGCCAACTATCGACCTCACCACTAGGGTTTTCTTTTCCTTATCTCTCAGGAATTTCTCGACCTTCTCAAGTGCTTTTTTTGGTGTATATTTTCTTTTAAAACAGAATTCTTTGATATAAATGGTTGAGGCCTTTGCAATTTCATTCTTAAGGAGATTGTCTACATTTACCATGCTATATCACCTACCCCATAAAATCTAGATAACGAGTTACGTAATTTTTATAAAATTATGTAAATTATATTAACTAAATATAATTTATAGAAAAAACTATTGAAAACTTTTTTTAATATGATATTTATAATTAAAATTATGATAAGAAGGAAAATACAGCTGAGTGGTAAATTAACTTATATAGTTTCTCTTCCCAAAAAATGGGTAGAAAAAATGGGGCTTAGAAAAGGCGACGAAATAATAATTTACCCCCAGGATGATGGCACGCTGATTTTATCTCCGGCCATAATTTCTGATGAAATCAAAAAGCGAGAAATCACTTTAGATATAACGGGGAAACCTCTAGATTCGGAATCTCTAGAAAGACTTTTAATAGCATATTACGAAGCTGGGTATGACACAATACGGATACTAAATAGGGAAGTTATACCAGGAAAAACTAGAGAAAATATAAGAAAAATACTTCGAAAACTCAGTGGACTTGAAATTATAGAAGAAAGGGCGAGAGAAATTGTTTTGCAATCTTTTTTAGATGTAACGCAAATAAAAATTGAGAAAACTCTCGAAAGGATGGAAATTATATTAAAATCAATGATGTCAGACTTAATTTTCGCAATAGAAGAAAAAAACAAAAAGGTATTGAGAAATCTCATGTATAGGGATGATGAACTAGACAAATTTTACTCCCTACTATCAAAACAAGTTTCAGTTGCTTTAAAAAGTAAAAAAATAGCGGAAGAAATAGGATTTAGAGATCCAAGCCTAATTTTACCATATAAGGCGTATGGTAAGTGTTTAGAAGCAATGGGGGATATTATAAATCTGATGTGTAGGGTGGTAGATGCCGAGGAGATTCATGTAAATTTAGATATGCTTAAGAAATCAAAGGAAATTATGGAGAATGCGATAAACTCTTTTAGAAAAGACTGCGCTGAAAGTGAAAAAAGGGTAGCCAAGCTGTATTCCGAATTTATAAATGAAATAGATGATTATATGGAAGACAAAAAATTAAAAAAGCCTGCTCTCCTTGAAATATTGTTCAATAACTTCTGCATAGACATTATTGAAATATGTGCACAGAAAAGAGCCCTTGAAGCTTGATGGGAATGCTAATCGAAACAGGACCTATAAGACCTCCAAGCGAGGGAGAAAGTCTCCTTCTCAGAATTACTCGTAATTGTCCATGGAATAAATGCAAGTTTTGCTACGGTTCGCCCTATGCGCGAAGGAAATTCGAGGTCAGGAGTATAGAGGAGGTTAAAAGGGAAATCGATTTGATAAAACATAGCTTTGGAAATAAAGTTAAAGCGGTGTTTTTACAGGACGCAGACTCTTTGATTTTACCTACTCACAAATTACTTGAGATTCTAAGATATTTAAGGCAAGCACTACCAAACGTGGAGAGAATTACAAGCTACGCGAGGGTAAAAAGCATATTTTTAAAATCTGAGGAAGAATTAGCAGAGCTAAGAAAAGCGGGGCTTAGTAGGCTACATGTCGGCATGGAAAGTGGAGACGACGAAGTTTTAGGATACATGGATAAGGGAATAACCAGCGGTGAAATTGTTTCAGCTTGCAAAAAAGCTAAGGAAGCGGGAATCGAGCTTTCTTTATATGTTATGCCAGGTCTTGGAGGCAAAAAGTGGTCTAAGAAACACGCGAAAAATTCTGCAAGAGTTCTAAATGAAATTCAGCCAGATTTTATAAGGCTTAGACCACTTGTTCCGAGAGTAGGCACGCCCTTATATAAAGAGTGGAGAGAAGGAAAGTTTGAGCTTCTTTCACCTCATGAAATATTAAAAGAGTTAAAAATCATGGTGAATAACCTAAATGCAAATACGAGGCTCTGCTTTGACCACATGCGAAATCCCTCTTATCTAAAAAATGGATTTTATATTCCTTTATTTAGCCCAGACTACAACGGCTATAAGCTACCAGAGGAAAAATCAAAAGTTTTAAAGTTAATAGAAGAGGGACTTAAAATTGAGGAATCGCTATATATGAGCGTGGAGGAAATAATAGAAATCGAAAAAGAATTTTACCGAGTGCGATAGCTATGATGGCAGTAGTAGGGGTTTCGGCCAATAAAGAAAAGTGGGGATACAAGATATACAAAGGTCTAAAATCATCTGGCTATAAAGTTTATGCGATAAATCCAAAATACGATGAGATCGAAGGGGAGAAATGCTATCCAAACTTAAAATC
>CAZSVW010000089.1:0-5292 GCA_964610485.1 Candidatus Hydrothermarchaeota archaeon
CGCCTTAGCATCTGCACTCCCTACCCCATATACTCTACTACCTACGACTTTTGTTTCAGAAATCAATGGAACTACATCCATATGAGTAGCCAGCAATACATCGGGGGTATTCAAGTAATTCACTATCAGATTTTTACGATTATTGTAAACTCTCTGTAACTTGCATTGAAATCCTATATCACTTATCCGATCCTTTAGATATGCAGCTATCTCACTTTCATCTCTCATCTCGACAAGTCTAATCAACTCATTGGCAATATCCATACTTTTAAATAATTTTTATTCCAGATAAAATATTTAGGATGAAAGTGAAAGATGTGATGAGTAAAAATGTGAAAACCATTTCTCCAGAAGCTACTATGGAAGAAGCTGCCTTAAAAATGCGTAAAAATAAAATAGGGTGTCTGGTTGTAGTGGAAGGAGAAAAACCGATAGGAATAATAACGGAGAGAGACCTCGTATATAAAATTGTGGCTGAGGGAAAGGATACAAAAACCAAGGTAAGAGAAGTAATGAGTAAAGACCTAAAGACCATAGATAAGGAAGCAGATTTAAAGCTAGCTGCTAAACTTATGGCTACACACATCATAAGAAGGCTACCAGTAGTTGACAACGATAGGCTAGTGGGGATAGTAACTTTGGAAGATATAATGAGAGCAGAAAAAATAGGTATAGATAGGAGGCTTTTTCAGTACACGTGAACTACCACAGCTATCTCGGGGGATATTTCGATGATATCCACTTTTTTTCCTTTTACAGTTATCTCCCTTTTGATCTCTTTTATATCATCCAAACAAACTTCATAACTTTCTTTTCCGATATTTATCTTAACTTTTCCTTTTTCTTTTAATTCGCTGTATACCTTTTCCTTTCTATTTTTTAATTCTTTTAACACATACTTCATCTTATCTCTAAATTTTGGACCGAGCTTTGAATAATCAGGTATTATATCAACTATTTTCTCCTCGAATTTAAGTGGTTCATTACTGATATTCAGTTCCTTTATTCTTAAAGTTCCGGATATCGTATCGCTCGACCTTTCGATTAATTGGTTGTAGGTAGAAGAGGAATAAATTGTTACTCTTTTAATTTCATAATTTAAAGGTAATCCTTTTTCTGCTTTATATCGCCTAATTTTTATTATTATGTCGTTTATTACCTTCGCTTTTTCTTCTACATCATCATCTATATATTCTGCTTCTACTTCTGGCCAAGGTTGCAAATGTATGCTTTTCTTTCCTCTGAAAAATCTATGATAAGCCTCTTCACAAAAATGAGGAGTAAATGGAGCTAAAAGTTTAATAATGGTGAAAAGCACTTTCTTCAATGTAAAAATAGCAGCTTTTTTACTTAGGTCTCCATATGTCTCTGGATTGTAAATCCTATGCTTTATCTCTTCAATATAAATATCACAGAATTCATGCCAGACGAAATTCTGTATGTCCAAAATTGCCCTATCAAATCTATAGTTCTCTAAGCTATTTGTAACCCTATCTACAAGTTTATTCAGTCTACTTAAAATCCAACGGTCAACTATATTTAAATTTACTTTTTCTTCCTCTGTAAAATGCTCAGAAGCAAAAATCAGAGCGTTCCATAGTTTTCTTAAGAATCTATTTCCAAACTTTACATCCTTATACGAGAAAGGTATGTCAGAACCGGGGGCACCTCCCATTACTGCCCACTGTCTTAAGGAATCCGCTCCATATTTTTTAATAATATCATCGGGCTCCACTACATTTCCCAGAGATTTAGACATTTTTCTCCCATCTTCAGCCAGCACCATTCCATTGATCAATAAAGCCCTGAAGGGTTCGCTGTTAACCAACGCTACCGTTTTTACAATGGTATAGAATGCCCAAGTCCTAATTATATCATGCCCCTGAGGCCTCAAATCGCTTGGAAACAGTTTTCTAAACTCACCATTGTCTGGCCACCCAGCTATTATTAATGGAGTGATGCTCGAATCCATCCATGTATCCAAAACATCCTTCTCGGGTTCTATATTGGAACTACCACATTTATTGCACTTTTCGGGGATTTCCTTTTCAGGAAAAACGGGCAATTGATTTTCCTTTGCTACAATTACATTTCCGCAATCTCTACAGTACCATACCGGAATAGGAGTGGCAAATATCCTTTGTCTTGATATCACCCAGTCCCAGTCCATCGAGTTAACCCAGTTAATCAATCTTATCTCCATGTACTCAGGATACCACTTCATTTTTTTTGAAGCCGCTAGTATTTTCTCCTTAAGTGACCTAACATCCACAAACCATTGCTTTTCAGAGAGAATTTCAACGGGGGTTTTGCATCTCCAACATTTTCCAACATTTTGTTTTATCTTCTCTTTTCTCTCAATATATCCCTTTTCTTCTAATTCTTCTATTATTTTTTTCCTAGCTTCATCTACTCTCATTCCATAATATTTCCCAGCAACTTCAGTCAATCTCCCCCTTCTATCTATTGCTCTGATTATAGAGAGATTATGCCTTTTAACCCATTCAACATCTTGTTTATCTCCAAATGTACATATCATCACAATTCCTGTTCCAAAATCCGGGTCAACATCCCTATCTGCAATTATTTTTACTTTTCTCTTAAATAGAGGGATCATTGCTTTTTTTCCTATCAGATTGGTATACCTTTCATCTTCTGGATGTACTGCAATGCCCACACATGCGGGTAAAAGCTCTGGTCTGGTTGTAGCAATTAATATATGCCCCTCGTCGTATGGAAACCGTATATAATTGAGGATGGTTTCCCTTTCTTCATACTCCACTTCAGCGTCGGCTATAGCTGTTTCACATCTAGGACACCAATTAACTGGATGTTCTCCCCTATAAATTAGACCATTTTCATACATCTTCAAAAAAGCATACTGTGATTTTCTCACATATTCATCTTTCATCGTTATATATTCCCTGCTCCAATCTATAGAGCACCCCAAACTTTTAATTTGCTTCTTCATTCTTTTTATATTCCTTTCTGTAAGCTGAATACACAATTTCCTAAATTTGTCCCTGGGAATATCCCCCTTTTTAATGTTGTATGTCTCTTCTACCTTAACTTCTGTAGGTAGACCGTGGCAGTCCCATCCTTGAGGAAACAGTACATTATATCCCTTCATTCTTTTATATCTAGCTATCACATCCATATACACCCAATTCAATACATGTCCTAAGTGCAATTCCCCAGTAGGGTATGGAGGGGGAGTATCTATAATATAGGCTTTTTTTGTAGAACTTTCATCGAATTTGTATAGTTCGTGTTTCTCCCAAAATTCTTGCCATTTCTTTTCGATTTCTACATGATTGTAACTCAAGACTTACCCTCCCTTCTCTTCCTATATCTTTAGTCTCATCCCATCCTTTGCTGCTATTGTTTTAACTCCCGTTTCCCTACTTACTCGCCTAGCTTCATCTTCCTGTACTCCAACCATTTTCATCCCAAAGTGGTTCAATATAGCAAGCTCGGGTTTCGATTTTATTTTGTTTAAGATTTCAATTACATCGTTCGTACATAAATGCCAAGGTATCCTTTCGTTTTTAGGTCTAAGAACATTGAATATTATAACATCAGAATTCTCATACTGTTCTACTAATCCTTCAAAAAACTCGGTATCGGATGTATAGGTTATAACTCTAGAGTTCAATGAAAATTTTATACCCACGGTGGTTGGGTCAGAGTGTTTCGTCTCTAATGCCTCAATCTCTATATCATCTACATGCACCTTATCTCTTGGAGCAAGTACTTTGCATTCAACAAGCTTTTTGTGATAATCTGAAATACAAGGGCCCAATTCCCTTTTTCCATATAATACACTCTCACTCGCCATTAAAAACCCTCTTTTCTTAGTCATTCCCCTAGTCATGGCTTCAATCATTATTTCGGCGTCATTATAATGGTCTGGATGACAGTGCGTCACTATTATACCATCGGTATTTAAAGGAGAATTCCCAAATTCATATGAATTGATAAGCGCTCCGGGTCCTGGATCTATATGGATTTTTTTTGTACAATTAAGCCTAAATCCCCCAGTTTTGAGTCTTTGGGTTATGGTAGTCCATCTCCCACCTCCAGTACCCAAAAAGACCAACTCCATCATCATTCCCTTCTTTTCTTTTCTAATAATTTTACAAGGTATGTGACTATTCTATTGGCGGGGGTAGGTATTCCGTGTTTCTTTCCTAACCTAACTATAGCCCCATTCAGATAGTCTATTTCAGTTTTTTTCCCTCTACGAATATCTTGAAGCATGGAACTTTCATGTTCGGCGGTTGGAGGCAATTGCTTTTTTAGGAAGTAATCTAAATATTCCTCCCAAGTATATTTTAAGTTAACTCCCTCAGCTTCCGCAACTTGAAAAGCTTCCCTAATGAGGTCTTCCATTATCTTAATAGCCTCTTTATTTCTCCCTAAAAACCCATATTTCACCATCAAAATTGATGAAAGAGAATTCAACGCTATATTATAGAATGCTTTCATCCATTTTTCTCTGATAATATCATCTGTTGGAAGAGCGGGAATACCACTTTCTCTGAATACCTCAGCTATCTTCTCTGCTATCTCTATATTTTCTGTCAGAGAGCCTATCAGACATTCGCTTGCGTATACTGTTACCTTGGAATGTCCTGGCTCTACCAAAACTGCACCAAAAATAGCCATTCCTCCCAATGTCCTTTCTTTCCCTATCTTCTCTGCTATTTTCTCCTCATTTCCTATCCCATTCTGCATGCTCATAACATAGGTATCTGGACCTGCTATCTTCACAATCTCATCAACGGCCTTTGGAGTATCATACGATTTAGTAGTAATTATGACCAAATCCGGAACTTCCTCTACCTCATCTACAGATGTGTATGCTTTAGGATGAAACACATGGTTTCCCCATATCCCCGATATTCTTAGTCCGAATTTTTTTATTTTGTTTACATGCGGTAATCTCCCAATTAAGGTTACATCATTCCTCGTAGATAGAAACCCCCCCAATACCGAACCTAAAGCGCCCGCACCAAACACCATGATTTTCATGGCAAAAACTTTAAAGAGAAGTAGGATATAAGTATAGTGTTTGCCCCGGTAGTGTAGCCCGGCCAATCATGCGGGGCTCTCACCCCCGCGACTCGGGTTCAAATCCCGACCGGGGCACTTATCTCGATGACATTCCCCTAATACTGTGGGTTAATGGCTAGCAGTATCACCTCTAAAACTAGCAGGGCGTTGTGTAATATCGCCTCTTCTTTAGACCCCGTCCTTATTGAGGCTATCCTAAACTTCTTTCGGTTCCAT
>CAZSVW010000090.1:0-5290 GCA_964610485.1 Candidatus Hydrothermarchaeota archaeon
TGGCGGAGTAGTTCACTTTGTACCATGCTAACGCTATAGGATACAAGATTTTTTGAATTTTTGATTCAAGATTGAAAATTTTCCTGAAAAATTCTAAATTACCTTTAATTTCTTTTAATTTGTTGATTATATATGAGTAATCTTTTCCTGAAAATTTTTCCCAGATGAATCTATTTACTATTGAGGCTTTCAGTTTTTTTCCAAGCCTGCTGTTTATTAGGTCTATATAATTTTTTCTCTCCAGAATACTTTTTGCTCCAAGATACCCCGAGGTTGTAGCTATTCTCATTCCAAAACCCCAGAGAAAATCTTGCAATCCTGCGGCTTCTCCTATATAGATAGTCTTATTCTTGCTTAATAATGGAGGGAAATGGAAATACCCTATTCCTCCAATTTTCTTTGGGTTTTTTATTTTTATTCCGGATTTTTCAAAGTATTTTTTGGTATACTCAAAGTATTTCTTTATTTTTTGATGCTCTCGAAAAACCACTGAGCAGAGACTTGCACGTTTGTCATGTATAAGTAAATAGGAGTAACCTTTAAATGCGGCTTTATCGCTTAATAATACCGTTGTGCCGTCTTCACTTTTTGTTTTAAAATTAATTCCATAGGCTTTTGCGATAGCTTTTTTAGGACCATAGGCAATTATATCAGCCTTGCTCTCGGGTATTGTCTTTTTAAATCGGATTTCCACTCCCTCTGAAATCGCTTGCTCTTTAATTGCCTGGTCAAAACTATGCTTGGTGGTTCCCCTTTCAACAAGATAAAACATGGGTCTTTTAAAATTGAGCCAAACCTCCTCTTTTTCATTGAGTATCCTTATTTCTCTTATTGGGAGATGCTCAAAATCTAAATCGATGTTTTTGCCTTGCAAGTCTCGGAGAGCATCTTGGTGGGAGCTCCAGTTTTCTAAGCCCTGAAAGTCGCCGTGAAATCTGCATCCAGAGTTGTTGCGAATCTCGTAAACCTCTACATCAACCCCTTCCCTTGCGAGATTTATGGCGCAGGTTAGACCAGAGACTCCTCCCCCAAGTATCTTGACCTTCTTCATGCATACTCAGTAATTTCCTTTTTTTTCCTCGCCTTCCATTCTTCTATGCTAACAGAATATCTCTTCTCTATTTCATCTCTGTAAAGATTATTATAGGTGCAGAAAGACCTCAGCTTACCGTCTGGCAAGGCGTAATGTATTGCGCATCTCTGCACCCTTGCGATGTCAAAGTTCCATACATCTTGGAAGTGCATTATACCAAGCATTATAACGTTGTTCATTAGCTTGCCGAGAGCTTCATAATTTCCCTTGGTGACAACGCCTTTTATCAGCTCTCTGATAAGTTTCGACTTTATATCTGGCAAGAACCTGAGCATCTCGAGCTTTGCCTTTGTTTTTTCACCTCTCAGGCTGAGATAATAAACCCGCCAGAATACCTCGGCGAAGTGGTCTACATCTATATACCTTGTTATCGGAGCGTAGGAGTAGCTATTTTTATTTCCTTCAACTAAAATGAACGTCGAAGCACCGCACATTGGATGCATTGTAAACTCTGGATAAGCTTCACCTTTTAGCATTTCCATGCCCTTTGCTATGGGCATAGGCCAGTTCACGGGTCTCCAATCATACCTAGAAATCTTGCCGGTCTGCTCTTCTATCAGTTTTAAGGCATCTGGTATCGTAATCCTGAGTCTTCTCATTTCTTCTTTTCTAGCTCTTCCAGCCATCGAAATTGGTTGGATGTTAACGCACCTAACGACGTCGTGGTTTTCTATGGCAAAGTTTATTATGCTACCCAATTCGTTATCATTAATGCCTTTTGCCAATGTAACCACAAGAACTATTGAGTTGCAGCCGATCTCCCTCGCATTTTCTATAACTTTTTTCTTTATTGATACTAAATCTCCCCTCCCCCTCAGCTTTTTATACACTTCTTCTCTCAACCCATCGAACTGCAAGTAAACGGTGCTCATTCCAGCAACTTTTAGCTTTTTGAAGTATTTTATGTCCTCTGCCAACCTTATACCATTTGTGTTTACTTCTACGTGGGTTATTCCAGCTTTTTTCGCCTCAGCAATTAGATCTGGCAGGTCGTTTCTCAGAGTAGGCTCTCCCCCGCTGAACTGCAATGCATTGCACTGCCAGGGAGAGTTTTCTCTTAGTAGCTTAATCATTTCCGCTATTTGACCAAAGCTCGGCTCATAAACATAGTTTGCCTTGCCGGCATATGCAAAGCAGATGGGGCAGGCCATGTTGCAGCGATTTGTCACGTCTATTATCCCCAAGATCGTGTGAGTTCTGTGTTGCGGGCAGAGTCCGCAGTCGAAGGGGCATCCTCTGACTATTTTAGAATGGGGGTTTTCCACTCCTTCTCCTATGTATTTTGCGTGGTTCCAGTTTTCAAAAAAATATTTATAAAGCTCGGCATCTCCCCAGTAAACGTCCTCGAATTTTCCATGTTCTGGGCAAGTTTTCTCCAAATAAATAACGTTGTCTTCTTCGTAAATCCTCATGGGTATTCTCCTCTGGCAGACGGGGCAAATGCTCGAGGAGTAGAGTTCAAGTGTTTTCACGATTTCGACCTCCAAATGAAAGCATGTAAGTTAGCTAGAAGATGAAATTTAACATTACTAAACCTTAAAATTTACTTATAGAATGTCGCTAAGATTTCTGTGACCATCGAGGTAGCTTATACCGATGATCAAGGTTGCTTCCTTGATCACCTAGTGCGAGATTAGTGCGGGGGCAGGGATTTGAACCCCGGATGGGCCTATGCCCACGGGATCTTGAGTCCCGCGCCTTAGCCGCTCGGCCACCCCCGCATGATATCTCTAACTATGAGTTTAAATATTAATTTTTTCCCAGCGAGAGGGTGGTTGTAATCTATAGTCACATGCGTTTTATTCACAGATATAACCTTTGCAAATTTACTGTTAAGTTTAACTGTCTTGTTTATTATAGGATTTAGCTCCACAGTTACATGTGTGCCATTAGAATACATTTCAATCTCGCCTAGGGGAGTATTGACAGCGTTATTTTCTATCAGATGTTCTATAATTACACTATCACCACTTACATTTAGAACTCTAACGCTCCAATATTTCATTTTTACAGTAGAATTTGGTGTGGGATAAACTCCGGTACCTTTTATAAATTCTTCGAGTTCAAATCTCATAATCTTGGGGAAGGTAGTCTGTCTTGGAGTTGTAATAATAAGTTCTTCCGATCTATCTCCATAAGCTTTATCTGGAGGGATAACCACAATTTTGCTTTCATTTTTTCTCATACCTATTAGAGAATCTTCAAATGGATATACTCCTAAACCTACTGTTATATTGATACAACCATAATTTTTTCTATCATACCACTCTACTTTCTCTATGCCGGTGTTCTCTCCGATCTCTTTGATTGTTGTATCTATCAATTTTCCATCTTCGAGGGTTTCTATATAATCAACACACACAACATCTCCAGCTTTAACTGTGATTTCATTAGTTTTGGCAGACTCGATACATGCGGCTAGCAACAGAATAATAAGTAAGAGGAAAAAGATTCTCATTTTATATTTATAAGTTTAGGCAGGGTTATGCTCTTTTTGCATAACGAGCATTTTACCCTATATGGGCGGCGTTTTAACACAACGTCCCCCTCCTGCTCTCCTTCACAATATGGGCACCGCATTATATAGTGGCACACATCTTCTCCAGATTTTTTCCATAGAATTATTTCCCCTTTCTCTTCTCCCTCTCTATTTTTAAGTTTGCGTTTTGTAAAATATGAGAAGGTTCCGGGTTTTATGTCTTTTGGGTCAAAAGGGAGTTTCATATTTTAATGCTTTTTAATCTCCAATATAAAATTTTTTAGTCCTTCTATTTTTTCTTTTGATATTCTTCCTTCTCTACCTCCTTCACATACAGAACCTCTCACTCCAATTATGTCTGGTTTGATCTCTGCAATGGTGGGTAGGATTCTCTCATTTATTGATCCGGCAAGTGCCACCGTTAGACCTGATTTGTGCGCTTTTTGGCAGAAATATCTGAGTTCGTTCAGATTAATAAAGTTAAGTATGTTTTTTCCTTTTTTTTCTAACGTATCTATCATGACCACCTTAGCTTCGCACGTGCTTGCGATGTCGATTAGCTCAAATGGGGATATACTGTCAATTTTTTCATAATCTGCATAAGCCACGAAGACTGCATGAGATAAACCCATTAATGATTTGATTACATTTCTCCCAAGTTCTAAAGCGTGTTTTTCATTTTTTACTAGAAATCCTATTTTAACATATTTTACCCCTAGCTTTGCAAGAGAGAATGCAGCTAGAGAAGCTAACCCTGGTTTAAACTCAAAATCTCCAATAGCTGCACTTACATCTATATCAGAAAACTTGACTATGCTCTCTATTGTCCAAGGAAAATTTGCACCTAGGGAACCCTCTTTTGGATTTTTTACATCGAGAATATCTGCACCTGCTTTTAGTGCAATTTTTGCCTCATCTAAAGAGACTACACTAACCAATAGTTTCATATTTCCAATTCTCAAATATTTTGGTAATATATGGTTTTCGAAATTATACCAGTTATAGATATAATGCAAGGGAAAGCTGTTTCGGGCGTTGGTGGTAGGAGGGAAAGATATCGGGAACTTAAAAGCGTATATTGTGACTCTTCGAATCCTGTCGAATTAGTTAAAAAATTACCGTTTAGGAAAGTATACATAGCAGACTTAGATGCTATTATGCATAGAAATCCGAATATTCGAATATTGGAAAATATCTCAAAAATCCACAAAGAGATATGGGCAGATTTAGGTATCCGCGATTATAAAGATATAAATAGATACTCCGGATTAGACATAAAATTGGTCATTGGAACCGAAACACTCCAATCTATTGATAATATATGCCTAAAAGAGCATATTTTGAGCTTGGATATAAAAGACGGCAAACTGCTTTCACCATTTCTTCCCAAAAATCCTTTTAGAGCATTTGAATTCATGGCTTCTATGGGAGCTAGAAAATTCATCATACTAAATATTACAAGAGTAGGAACACTGAAAGGCTGTGATATAAATATAAGAGAGTTTATAAAACCGAACATAGAAATTTACGTTGGAGGGGGAATAAGAAAAAAAGATATTGAAAGGCTGAAAAAAATAGGAGTTAAAGGAGCATTGGTTGGTACAGCTCTTCATCGAGGAGAATTTACATAGGTGGCATTCCTTCTGGCATTTCAGGGGGTTTACCCTTCTCCTCCTCCTTCAACTTCCCCGCAGCTATCACATCGTCTATCCTTAGTA
>CAZSVW010000091.1:0-5275 GCA_964610485.1 Candidatus Hydrothermarchaeota archaeon
ACTCTTTAGTGCCGGTATTCTGGACATAGATAAAAACTTGGTCATTAGAAGTAACGTGGATAACATCGATCCTCGCCGAGAGTTTTTCTTCAGATTGATAAGTCTTGGCTATCGCAAGATGCTCTGCATTGAATATCAGAGGGTTCACTACCCCCACGAAACTGCTAGCTATGGCGAGGGAAGTTATAAAGCAGACAAACGAACTCGTCGAGCTCATTTTTAATACCCCCATTCGTAAGTATAACCCTCGACCGGCATAAGGTGGTAATGACCTAGAGTTGAGTTGATGTAGTAGGTGTCTCCGTTTCCATACTCGTTGATAACCTTCACTTTAGTGGAAACTGGATGGGGATATGTTATCTCAACCACTTCTCCCGGAGGCCAGTAAAATTCTGGAGTAGTATTGGTCTGAACAAATTCCCATTCCACCACGGTTATGTTGTACCATCCGATAATTCCATAGATTTCATCCGCGCTGTCATCTATCAGGGTTTTTTCCCTGGTAGTTAATGTGAGAAGGCTTCCGTTGTAAAATGCTCCCTTAACAAGTTTTGTCTCGTTTTTCAGCGACGTCTTTATATACCCCAATCCCGTTATTGAATAGTTATCCTGAGAAATCCACTTACCATCCACTACTAAGTAGAGGTATTGCGGGTCAAGCGTCTTAGTTCCAGAGTTTTCCACGTATATTTTTGTATTTTCACCATTTTTGACATGTACTATCCTTATTTTAGAGTTTAATTCTTCCAAACTTTTCTTTGTTTTTTCTGAGAGGAGAGAGTTGGTCAGGATGGCATACTCTCCGTAAGAAGTTGCCAATTCAGTCGCAACCGCCATGCCGACGATGAAAAGAATTATAAATGCAATGCTTGTACTGAACCCCAACCTCCCTCCCTCCTTTCATAAAATCCCCATCCTTTCAAGTTCTACAGCTACGGGGGAATACACAGTCGTCTCTATCTTGATTCCCTTCAACTTTGCAATGAAATATAGAGAAATTAGGTGATCCTTGGCGCTCATTTTCCTTCGCTTTGGCTTTTCGCCAAAATCGATTTCTCTGGCATATTTCAGAATTTTGCTTCTTACTTCTTCGCTTATCCATCCTATGGACTCGTAATAGATGAGTAAATTTACCATTCCCCTAAAACCAACGCGTTTAAGCATGAACTCTATCCATTTAAACAGTATCATTATGGAGAAAGGATCCTCCTTCAATTTCTCTAATCTAATTTCAAGGTCGGGGACGGACTTAAGTTCCTTCTTCGAAGCTTTATCAGATACTTTTGGTTTGGGAGTTTCTGGGAGGAATTCAACTTTTTGTTCGGGATAGCTCTGTAATGGGGGCGGATGCCCCTCCTCTTTAGGTTCTTCTCTTTCCGTCTCTACTGCATCATTTTCATGCTCCACAAATGGATTGATCTCATTAGTCACAAGCTCATAAATTGAGAGCATTTCTTCTAGGCTTTTTTCAAGTTTGTTTAGCTTTTCTTCAAGTTCTTCATGCATCCTTCTGACATTTGCCAATGTGGAGTCCATTTGGTTCACTTTCTCTTCGAGCGTTGATATTTTCTCATCGAATTCTGTTGGAACGACGGCTTGAGTTTCCTCTATAAATGGAGCTTCTTCTCCTTTATCAAAAAAAGGAGCATTCTCACTATCTTCACTTTCGAAAGGGGATTCGGTTTCTTCATCTCCTCCAAATGGAGGTGCTTCCTCTTCCTCCTCAACCATATTTGGATCTATATCTCCCAAATCTATTTTTTCATCTTCTTTTTTTCCTTTAAACATCTCAAGAGAAATCAAAGTTTACGTAGCATAAATACATTATTTTTCCACTTACGAAACAAATTGCTGAATGTAGAATTTTTTACCTATTCCGTAGCCCACCTTTTTTCCGTCTATCTCTATTCCCCTCCGGTTTATTCTACCCGTGTTCTCGAATTTTCCCTCTACCTTTAGACTCCTTTCTGATAGGAATATGGTATCGTGGGGTAGAGAAAAAAGTGCTTTTATAGTTTTTGTTTCTACCCCGTAGAGCAGCAAGGGAGTTAGATCTATTATCACCACACAGCTTGATGGAAGAGAATCTAGAGCTCTTGGTAATGAGGGGAGATAGTCCGCTGAAAACTCTACAATTCTCCCATTTTTTATTTCTGTTAGCCTTGAACCCACACCCACGAGTTTTACAGCTCCTATTTCTATCAGATCGGAAAGCTTTTCTCCAAGCAGCTTTGCTTTGGGGATGGATGTTATAACTATGACATTTCTAAGTTCCCCCCAGAATCTGAAACATAGCTCAATTATGGCATTTTCGTAGATTTCCCTGGCATTATATCTTATAATACTCTTTCCTCGGAAAAATTCTGAAATGAACTCTGGAATTTCTACATTTTCATTTTTTTTAATTTTTTCTGGTTTAGCTAGCCCATAAACCAGTATCTTAGATAGCTCCTCCCTCGGATATGTTACTAGATTCCTATAGAGTATCATTCCCGCTCCAGCAAAAAAGCTAGTATAAACTGCACTCCAAAATGTCAGATATCTGATAGTTATGCTATATTTGGAATATTCATTTAGAGGCGTGAGGAATATCACGTAGGGAAAAAGAGCTTCGGAGAGCATGTATACAGAGACGATAACAAAGAGCAACCAAGCTATACTCCCCCTCCTTGCCTTTTCATACATGCCTGCCCAAAATCTTATAGCTGATAATGCTGCAACAAATGTTATTGCATTAAATACCGCTAATACGTATAGATAATTCATAGTTTACCCCTCAAACTGTGCTTTTCGTAATCTACAAAGTTTTCTAAATGAATTTTTATTTTTTCTCCTTTTATGCTTAAGATATAATCTCCATTCACCTCGAGAAGTGTAGTAAACATATTTTCATATGCAGAATACCTCTCTTTGAGGAATACTACCAATCTAATTCCGTCAAAACACTCAATAAACCGAGTCAGTTTTTTCGAGGGTTCTACGTCAAGAACTGCAACGATGTCTTCTGAAAGTTGAATGTTTGATAAATCCTCAACTATCCTAACTTTATCTCCTATGTACTCTTCATATATGCTGTTCTTTGAGCATAGGACAACGTTATACCCCTCTGCAACATGTAATAGACACATCTTGATTATTGCATCTTCGTATCTCTCCTCCTCATTATACAAAATCATGACGAGCCTCGAAAGTTTTTTAAGTTGCTCATCCCTGATTGGAGAAGGTGCGGATTTCTCTATTTCTCCCAATACAAATTTTCCCAGACTTTTCTTTGGAAAATGGACACATGCTCTATATAGGGTAAAACCTGCACCTGCAAAAAAGCTTGTATATACAGCTCCCCAGTATGTTAGCATAAGTAATAGCAATTTTTGGTCTATTTTTCCTTTTATGATCATTGCAGCTGGTAAAAGGGGGGTTGAGATCATAAATATTGATGTTACGGCGAGTAAAAGCCACGTAATCGGGGATTTGGCTAGCATTCTATAGATGGAAATATAGAAAAATATAGCAAGTGTACCGCTTAACATTGAAATTATTATGAATGCGATGATATCTTTCATATCTCTTTTTCTCCTTTGGAAGTTCTAATAATTACCTTTCCCGTTGTCAGATCAAATTTCATGGTTCTGCCCACATTTCCTCCGACATCTTCTCCTACTATCTTTATTCCATGCTTTTTGAGCGCTTCTTTGACAGCTTTTATATTTCTCTCTCCAATTGGGTTCTGAAACGTGAAGGAAAACATATTTGCACCACCGGCAATTTTTGCAGTCAATCTCCTTGGAGAAGTGCCGTACTTTTTTAGTAGGTCCAGAGCATATGGAATGGCGGTATCTGCGAATTTAGCCGGATTGGAAGAATCAGCCGCCTCTTTGCTGCTCGGTAGCATTACATGAACGAGTGCTCCAACTTTGAGTTTTGCGTCATAAAGTGCGATGCCGATGCATGAGCCCAGACCTATTGTTACTAATGTCGTCGGATTCTTTGCAGCCTTAGCTTCCGCAATGCCCACGTTAATCGTATTCATAAAGTTCCTTTATCCTTCTGAAAATCTTATTCAATGAGTTTTCATCGGGTGAGAGGAAGAGGTGTCCGACCAGTTTTTTCGGCGATGCGATGAAATCGGTGTAGAAGAATATCGCCTTGTCAAATTTCTGGCCAAGTTCAACTGTCAGATAGTTTAGGAGAGAACCCGCCATATCCATAGCAAAGGCTGGAGGTGTTGGGATAATTTTTAGCTTAAGGAAATCCGCCACCGCATTTGCGAACGAAGAAGACATTATGTTGCCCACTTCCTGTAGCGTTGAAATTCCCATCTCATCGAGTTCTTGGGTTTCTCCTATTTTTTTTCCAAGTAAGATATCTATCAACTTTAGCGCACATTCCAGCTTGTAAAATAGCATTAGGTATCCTTCTATATCACCCCCAAACCTTACTAAAACTCCTGCGACTATCTCTTCTTCTCCCCCCACGATAGAAGGGAATTTCTCGATGGGAAGAACATGAATCTCGGGAACCCTTATCTCAACTTTCTGATTCATTAGCTCAGAGAGAGAATTAGCTGAATAGCTTGCCCCCATATTTCCTATTTCCTTAAGCACGTCGATTTCAAATTCTGTCAGCATTTTTATCCACCAGAGATGCTATATCTAAGATCAGCACAACTTTTCCATCTCCCATTATAGTAGCTCCAGCAAATCCCCTAATACCCTTTAAGATGCTGTCGAAACTTTTGATCACGATCTCTTGCTGTCCTACGAGTCTATCTACCCCCAAACCGAGAAGTTGATTCCCCTTATCAACCACAACGACCGGAAATCTGGAGGCTCTTCCATTTCTGGATATTCCGAGGAGTTTATCTAGCATTACTATTGGTAGAATTTTTCCGCGGAGGTTGATTACCTCGTTATTCCTTATAGTTTTTAGGGAGTTTTCCCTTACATCCAGTATCTCCACCACATTATTCAAAGGAATTGCATAGGTCTCGCTCCCTACCCCCACGAGTAGAGCCTGAATTATGGCAAGAGTGAGGGGGAGGGTAAGTGTTATCTTCGTCCCTTTGCCCACCTGCGAGACGATATCTACGGAACCTCCAAGGGAATTGATCTTGCTTTTAACCACATCCATGCCCACCCCCCTTCCAGAGACTCCGGTCACTTTATCTGCTGTACTGAATCCCGGAGTAAAAATTAGATTGATAGCTTCGTTATCATCAAGCTTGCTTGCTTCTTCCTCTGTTATTATACCCCTTTCTACAGCTTTTTTCTTTACC
>CAZSVW010000092.1:0-5205 GCA_964610485.1 Candidatus Hydrothermarchaeota archaeon
AAAAATATAAAGATATGGAGTGCTGGATGTTCGGATGGAAAAGAGCCTTATTCTATTGCAATTCTAATTTTAGATTTTCTCAAGGGGAATGTAGATAAATTTAATGTGAAAATAATAGCCTCGGACATAGATGACGATGTCCTAAATAAGGCTAAGATTGGATGGTATCCAGAAAAAGAATTTGTCGGAGAAATAAGAAAATATAAAAGATATTTCATCCACAAAAACGGAGGATACGAAGTAAAAAAAGAGATAAAGAGGCTTGTATCGTTCAAAAAGATTGACCTACTCAAAGATGGATTCCCGTTAATGCTGGATGTCATATTCTGTAGAAATGTGATAATATATTTCAAAAGAGAGGCAAAAGAAGCTTTATTTGAGAAGTTTTGGAGAGTTTTAAACAAAGGAGGCTATCTCATACTGGGAAAAACCGAAATGTTATTTGGAAAAGCTAAAAATTTATTTGTTCCTGTGAATAGTACAGAAAGGATTTATAAAAAGCCATAGCAAATTTAGATTTCTCCATGACATTCCTTCAATACGACATTCCCCTCCTTCGATTTAACAATCACCACCACATCGCCTCTTATTGGATTTTTAAATTTGGCTTTGACTTTTTCTCCGGGTTTTAAGACCGAAGATTCAAATACCGCCTCTGGGTCAGAGTATAGTCCGGTTGCGGGGTTGCTGCCGTTGTTTTCTATTATCATGTACTCAGAGTTACATTCCAGGATAACCAGCTGGGTTAGTATCTCACTCTTTTTCTTTTGTTCTACAGAAAAGGCAACCACACTGAAAGTTAAAGTCAGCATCAAGATTAAGATTAAAACGAGGTTCGGGCCTATCCTCATGCATGGACAGAGATATTCTATCGATTATTAATTTTATTTTTCTGCACCCGAAAGTTAGATATCTGCAACCTGTCTTAAAACTTCGAGCAAATCCTCCTTTGAAAAAGGTTTAGTGACGTAATCTACGATGTCGTCTATCTCTTTTCTCTTTAATGTCTTGGAGGTTAGGGGTTTAACGGTAAACATGGCAACGGGAATATCCCTAAATTTGGGATTTTCCTTTATTTTTTTTAGGGTTTCCCATCCATCCATTCCCGGCATCATTATATCCAGGAATATGAAGTCTGGTCTTTCCTCCCGAAGCTTCTGCAGGCATTCCTTACCGCTTGTGGCCTCTATCACTTTTATTCCCTCGGGTGAAAGCATGTTCTCCACAAGCTCGATTATCTCCACCTCATCATCAACTACCATTACTTTCATTCCGATCCCAACCTTCCCAAACTATTCAGACAGTCCTCCCCTTCCCTAGTTATGGAATACACATAGATACTGTCTCCTTTGTATTTTTTTATTTTTCCCTCCTTTGCAAGCTTTCTCAAAATCGGATAAACTTCTCCCTGAGTTAAGAAAACCCCAAACCTTTGGAATATGCCTTTTATTATGTCAAATCCCCTCATGGGCTTTTTCTTGAGAAATTGTAGTATTACAAATTCTAGGCCTTCGACCGAAGATTTCATGAGACCATTCCCCGTTGAATCCATGGCAAATAAAAGTAGGTTTCCCATATATAATTATTTTTCGGTTTTTGAAAAAAAATGTATATATATCTTGGATACTGGTATTTTGGGTAGAAATCAAGGAGGTTTGAAAAATAGCCTCAAATAAAATTTATCCAAGTAATAGGGCTCAAATAGGTATTGGAACTCTCATAATATTCATCGCCATGGTTCTGGTAGCTGCCGTTACCGCCGGCGTGCTTATGCGCACTTCAGAGAGCCTGGAAGCAAAGGCGACTGCAACCGGAGAAAGCGCTGCCAGAGAAGTTTCCACAAGTTTAAAAGTTTTGGATATCAAGGGATACAATTACCAAGAGAATAGTACAGGAAATACCATAACGAAACTCATCATCACAGTAACATTGGGTTCTGGAAGTTCTGAGCTGGACTATGACAGTATCGTTATGAGCTACACCAGCGGAGATGTCTATATAAGGGGAATAAGATACAATTCTTCAATTGGAGAGAGCGAAAATAGTACGCTCACGGATAATGACATAGCGGATTTTGGAGTAGTACCGGTATATCAAATAACGGAAAACGAAGTTTTGGAGAGAAACGAGATAGTGGAGTTACATTTCTGGATAGAAGATAACAATGGGGATGACCATCCCCTAACCATAAATAAAGAATTTTCGGTCACCCTCATGCCAATTGGAGGGACTCCCATAACCATTAAGAGGATAACTCCCGCAGCAATAAAAGGAAAATATGTTGAGTTGTGAAGAAAAATGAGCAGCCCGGAATCGGTGGTGGTTGAGGATACACTAAGCGCATATAAAAGAGCACTTCAAATACAGGCGGAATTGCTGAAGGAGAGCGAGGAAAAGAATAGGTTATTATATGGCAGATATGAAAAGTTAAAGCAAAAAATAGATGAATTGAATGAAAGAGTTGATGAAAAATTAGCAGAATTTGAAAATCACAAAAATAAACTTAAAGAACTTATAGATAGGATTGAAATGATCGAATCTAAAATAAAAAAAAGTTGATAATGATCCTCAGAATAATCTTAGTGATCTCTCTCCTAGTATTTTCTTTTCCATTAGCTGAGGCTAGTCATGGTTTTTTGGAGAGATTTAATTATACTTTCGAGAAGGACATAACATCGATAACCCCTTTTGATATAGAGAGGAACGGAAAACTCAGCGGACTTGCAGTTTCAACAAAGGAGGGGAAGGTATATTTTTTCAATTCCGCTGGAGAGATAGAGGGAACGTATACCTTTCAAGTCCCCGTCTATGCCATTGCAGCGTTTTCTCACGATGAAAATAAAAAGTTAGATGATATTGCAGTTGGAGCGCTGGATAGTAAAGTCTATGCGCTATGGAAACCCTGGTCGGATTTTCAAGTCCCCCCAGCGAGTTATTGGTGGGATTTCGACACCGGTGGGCATGTTATATTTTTAGAGTCTCTAGATTTCGGCGAATATTCCGACGGATATGAACGCGCGAGAAATAGGAATTTCATCGCGGTTGGGACGATAGACTTCCTCAAAAAAAGTAGCAAATTTATGGTTTTAAATTCCTCCGGATATCTAAACTGGAGTGTGAGCTTGTCTTCTCCGGTAAATGACGTCGTGGCCTTTGACTTGCAAAGCCACAAAAATACGGATTATATAGCGATAGCCTACGGTAATACACTGGAAGTCTATACAAGGGATGGGGGAAGCGTTTGGTCATATACATTCACAAATGAAACTTCTTGTGTTTCTCCGGCAGATTTGGATGAGGATGAAGCTATAGATGATCTAATTGTGGGAGCGGGGAAAGAGATCTATGCATTTGAACATAATGGAGAGCTTCTCTGGAATTTAACGATAAATGAGACCATCTCTTGCATCTCTCCGATAGACAGAGAAAACGATGGGACTATCGATTACTATTTGATAGGAGGCAGTGAAACTTTCTTTGCGATAGATAAAGATGCAAATATACTCTGGAAATTCTGGATCGGCAGGGAGATTGGGAAGTGTGTCTTTCTAGATTTTGACGAAAATGGAGTCTCTTCAGAGATAGCCGTAGCACATGAAAATCGGTTGCTTGCATATAACTTCTCCACGGTTTATCTGCCAGAAATAAAGATTGAAAAGGAACTTAATGAAAGCGAACTAAGATTGACGATCGAGAACGTGGGAGACGGAGATGCTCGAAATGTGGAATGGATACTGGACTGTCCTGCAGAGTTGGACGTAAACGGTACTACGACATGGAGAGGAGATTTACCCGTGGGCGAATCTAAATCTTTTATGTATAATTTTTCAGCAAAATCCTACGGAAACTTTACCATAATTGGAACGTTAAACTATTCAGATATCTATAATAAGAGCTACATCAAGGAGATTACTCTAAACCTGACTTTTAGCAAGCCGGAAGCCAACGAAACTATCTCAGAAAATAAGACGGAGTCCATTTCTCCGCCCAAGCTCCAAGCCCAGAGAATTCTCTCAGAAGATGAGGTTATGGTCGGAGAGAACGTCTCGGTAGACATACTTCTACAAAATTTTGGAGGATCAACCGCCCTCGCCGTGAGCTTTAATGACGAAGTACCCAAGGGTTTCATGGTATCTGGGAATACATCCTGGTCTGGAAATCTAGAGCCGGGGGAGTCTAAAGTGATAAGCTATGTATTGGTTCCAAAAAACTTTACAAAAAGTGAAAATGTAACTTTGAATGAGATAACCATAATATACAGGAGCACGAACGGTTCTGTATATCAAGAAACAATTAAACCCGCAGAGCTCAGGGTGATCGTTCCTGAAAAGGGGTTGCCGTTAGATAAAAAGAAAATTCTTACTGCTCTTATAGCAGCAATTTTGCTTTTCATTTTGCTAATTAAAAAGAAGAGAATTAAATTTTCAAAACCAAAAATCAAAAAGTTTAGATTTAGTAGAAAGATAAAGCTAAAAAAGTTAAATATAAAAATTCCAAAAAAAGTAAAGAAAGTAGAAAAATCTGAAAGTGAAAAAAGCGAAAAAAAAGCAACGGTAGATGAAGAGCTTGAAAAAAAATTTCTGAAGTTGTATCTGGATTACCAAACTAGGGGAGAAAGGCCAACTTATGGGGATGTGATGGAAGCACTCGGACTCAATTTAAGGGAAGTAGAGACTTTAGTGAAAAACGTAAAGGAGAAAATAAAATCTTAGATTTTTTAACCGAGTTTCGGAGTTTGAGAGATAACATATTAATATATTTCTCTGTTCTCTATTTTTCAACTCTCAATAAATTGAAAGGTGATGTAAAAATGAAATTAAGGCTAAGCGGGAGTGGGGATATAGTTGGAGACACTCACGTCCTCGATGCGCTGGGCGTGGCTGTATACATCTGCGACAGAGACCTCAAAACGATATTCTGGAATAGGGGTTGCGAAGAGTTGTTTGGGATGCCCAGAGAAAAAGTCTTGGGAAAGTATTGCTATGAGTATACGAGGTATAACACAGACAATCCGGCATGCCATACTCCAAGATGTTCATCTGTAATGGTGCTTAAAGGTCAGGAGACCCATACCATAAGGCATGTAGAGATAATGAATGCGGACGGCGAATGGATTCCGATGGAAATTCACACAACTCCGCTCAAAGATGAAGAGGGAAACATCGTGGGCGTAATAAAAGTTGCCTTAGATAGGAGAAAAGACGT
>CAZSVW010000093.1:0-5168 GCA_964610485.1 Candidatus Hydrothermarchaeota archaeon
GAAATATTTTTCTATCCCACAGCAGGTTATTTGAAATATGAAAATTGTTCCAATAGCTTCGGATTCTATGGGAACTAGGAGTATGGCTACATATGTAGAAACGAAAAATTGTAAAATCCTCATAGATCCCGGAGTAGCCCTTGGACCTAGAAGATATGGATTACCTCCCCATCCTTTAGAGTTGGAAAAACTTCAGGAAGATTGGGAAAATATACTTAAATTCTCAGAAAAAGCTGAAATCATGATAGTCACCCATTACCATTACGACCACCACAATCCAGACCATCCCGAAATATATGAGGGGAAGGACACGTATATAAAGCACCCTACTGAAAAAATAAATATAAGCCAAAAAAATAGAGCAAAATATTTCATAGAAAAGCTTGGAAAACTTCCAAATACGCTAGAATTTTGTGATGGAAAAACTTTCAGTTACGACGAAACGGTGATAAAATTTTCTCCTCCAGTATTTCACGGTACAAATGCAAGGCTGGGATATGTAGTTGAGGTGAGTATAACGTGCGGGGACGAAAGATTTCTATTTACTTCTGATGTTGAAGGGCCCACACAAGAAGACCAAGTTGAATTCATAATAAATGAAAATCCCGATATTCTTTATTTAGATGGTCCAATGACTTATATGCTGGGCTACAGATATTCCGCAAAGAGTTTAGAAGAAAGTGTCGAAAATATGATAAGAATATTAAAAAAAACGAGAGTCAGGAAAATGATAGTCGACCATCATTTTCTGAGAGACCTTCAATGGAAAGAGAGAATTAAAAAGGTAATTGAAATCGGAGGGGAAAAAGTAATGACCGCCGCAGAATTTTACGGAAAAGAGAATTTAATGCTAGAAGCCAAAAGAAAAGAGCTATATGAAAAATTTCCAGTAAAAAGGTGATAAAATGGTCAAATGTTCTTATTGTGGAAAGGAAGCTGCTTTACCTTTCAAATGCAAATTTTGTGGAGAATATTTCTGTGCAGATCATAGATTACCCGAAAATCATGAGTGTCCTGGGCTTAAGAGATACAAAGAAAAAAGAAAATTGCATCCTAAAGGATGGATTTATGAACCGTTCAGATATGAGCCAAAGACAGAGAAGAAAAAAACTACTAAAATTAACCAGAGACTTGTAGTGTATGCTATTCTGGTGATAATCGCCATTATAATAATCTATGAATCTCTGACATGAGGATTCTCAAGTCTCTTCCTAAGTTCCTCCGTTTTTTTCCCAAAAGCTTCTATTGCCTCAAGTTTTCTTATTATAGAATCCAGCCAATCAAAAACATCCCCCGGGTATATCACCATCTCATATTTTCTTAAAAATCTCGGTATTTCATCTATCCTCTTTCCAGAAAGTCTCAACTCTATTATTTTTTTAGATAATTCCAGGTTTCCATGGATGCAATATGGGAATTCTTCGCATCTACAGAAAAGAAAGTCTTCGACCACCAAGTTAAGAAATTTTTCAAACTCTTTTTTGGGATTTTCAAAAATCACGCCTATGCCATCAAAATAACGTGAAGAAATCCTAACTTTGTAGCTATCCTCTAACTTTTGCTTCATTTTTGGAGAGAGATATACATTCATAAAAGGTTCGAGGGTCACTGCTATATCTATGGGGTCTTCTGAAAGAGAAGAATTTATATATAAGGCTTCATTTGGCTTAAGGAAATGCTCAACGCATATCTTTCCAAGTTTTCCGAGCAAATTAAGCTTTTCTAGTTTCCTTTTGTTCTCTTCACTAATTTTCATTCCAATAAAATAATTAGCTAGTTCTTGTTCTAATATCGATTCCTCTTCGTACTCCAAGCTTATTGGCTCATAATTGTCCCTGAGCAGTTTAGAAGCTAGGGAATCCTCCCCTCTACTGCTATCCCAAATAGTTTTTTCTATGAGTACCACGGCCCTTCCCTCCTCGTGGTAGAGAGGCCTTCCAGCTCTACCTAGCATCTGATGGAATTCATTTACAGTTAATGGCTTATTCCCCATATACAGCGATTCAAATATAACTTGAGATGCCGGGAAATCCACGCCTGATGCAAGAGCGCCCGTAGCTACTATGCACGCAATTTTTTGACTCGCAAACTCTAACTCAATGCTCTTTCTCTTGATATATGGCATGCCGGCATGATAGGCTCTAGCAGGAACAAACATATTGAGATAGCTGGCTATTTTATGCGAGTTTCTCCTCGAGTTAGTGAAAACTATACTCTGCCCCCTATATCCAAATTTCGATATTTTCCTGTACTCATCTAAAACCAATTTTTTTATCTCTTTGAGTTTATTTTCAGTGAATATCACATATCTCTTTAGTGGAATAGGCCTATCATTATAAATTAAAAGTTTTGCTCCTAGAAGTTGAGCAATTTCTTCGGGATTCCCTATAGTAGCCGAAAGGAATATCAACTGAACTTTAGGGAACAGAAATTTTATCCTGTTTATAAATCCATAGAGCTCTGCCCCTCTATCTTTATCCCCCAAATTATGTACTTCATCTATAGCAACTATTCCTACATTTTTGAGCTTTCTTTTTCTGATTAATCCATCTATTCCCTCATATGTTCCCACAATTATATCCGCTTCCTTAAGGTCTTCCTCTACCCTTAGACCCTCTTCTTCCTTTATCCTGCTTATTCCTACTCTTATTGCAACTTTTAGACCAAGTTTCTCATAAATTTTAAATTCTTCGTATTTTTGATTTGCCAAAGCAACTAGAGGAACGGCGAATAAAAATTTTTCTCCTCTAAGAGCTCTTTCTACACCTGCAAGCTCTGCAATTAAAGTTTTACCCGTGGCAGTAGCCGAAACTATTAGGAGATTTACCCCTTCCAACAACCCGCTTTTTACGGCCAGCTCTTGGATGGGTAGAAGTTTTTTGATACCCTTCTCCAACAGAATTTCCTTAAACTCTTGACTTATATTTAATTCATCTACCTTCAGTTCAGTCTTTTTATATTTAGGCTTTATCTCATCGAAATAAAATCCTTCTTTACTCAATTGCATAAAATTAAAATGCTCAGAGAGCCCCCCTGCGACCTCTTTTCCCAGGCATTCAGAACATAACCCCAAACTTATAGTTATCCTATCTTTCATTAGGCATGACGGGCAAAGAGAAATTTTTTTAAATGGGATACCTCTCTTTCTCAACGCCTCCTCCGCATTTGACCCTCGTGTAAGGATATCTGCAGAAAGGAACACTTCGTTTTCCTTTAGCCATTTTACCACTTGCTTAGAGGGCATAGGATATTTTAAACTTGGAGAAAAAAATCTGAAACTTTTAAGCTGTATATCTCCAACAATATCTTCAGAAACGCATCTGAGTACTTTTTTTGTTTTTGAAAATAGATAAATCTTCATAATTTGCACTCTAAAAGCTTTACATAATCTGGATATTCAACAAAATATCTTATTTTTCCTTTTAATTTTAGCTCTTTGCACTTTTGAGTTGCTTCTTCTATAGCTTCCCCTACAGACTTATTTTTTAGAGAATCGAACAATATATTTATAATCTCTTTAGCATCCACATCGTTTTCAACCTTTATCATAGCCTCTACTACCCTACCACCAATTTCTCCCCGAATTTTTCCCCCAATATTAACTAGCGGTTCTTTTTCTCTTTCGAGGATAACATCAAAAAATAACTCAACAAATTTCTGCTTTTGGTGCTTTCTAACCATGTATTTAGTAGTTATGTTAACTTCGCATAAACTCGCATAGTTATGCTTCTCTAAAATTTTTTTTGCTATCTCTTTAGCCAAGTTTTCCATTTTATACTTCCCCTTTTCCATCGCATCCTCTAGAATTTCGTTTATTGCCTCCAAATTCCGAGACATATGTACTCCTTTTAAATTCGAAGGTAAATTTACATAGCAGTTTATATTTAAAAGAAGAATGTTATGATTTTCATCCCTTTTTGGTATTCTTACAAGTTTTCTAACTCCTTCAATGCCCACTCTGCTTAGAGGAAGAGGAAATTTAGGAGGTTGGTCATGGAGCTCTGTCATTTTTTCTTTATCTTTATTACATCGCCTATTGTGAGTTCTAGAGGTGCAGAAGAATGGAGTCTTACCTCAGTCTCTTCAACTTTTTCCAAAAGTTTTATTCCAAATGTTTTTTCCAATTTTTTAGCTAATTTAATATCTGGTACCATTTTTCCAGATTCCAACCTTGCTATTACTGAAGCTTTCTCATTTATCAGCTTTCCGAATTCTTCTCTACTTAATCCCATGCTTTCTCTCTTCTTCCTAATTATACTAGAATATTCTTCATTTATTTCATACTCTGGTTCGATTTTCGGTTTTACCTTTTTCTTTATACTTGGTTTTCTGGTTTCAACTGTTTTAACTGGTGGAAGTCTGCTATATTTTTTGAATTCCACTCCAAACTTTGCACACTCTCTGCATGTTTTCATTTCTGTTCCTTCTATCTTAACCACATATGCTTTCTTTATTTTTTTACCACATACCTCACAGTACATTATCCTACCCTCTTAATCGGCTTTTAAATTATTTTTGAAGTTAATTACTATTTTAATGTTGAGGGTCATGAGTAGTAGTGAAGATAAAAAAGACCTTACTACATATCTGCTGAATAGAATAAAGGAATTAGAAAAGGAATGTCTCCAGCTTTCAAATGAAAATCTTAGACTTAAAAATGGATACTCTCAAAGAGTGAAGTGGCTAGAAGATAAAAAGAGGATTCTAGAAAACGAAAAAATATTGCTGGAAAGAGAGATAAGAAAGCTAAGGAGCGAGCTTGAAAGATTAAAAGCTATGCCTCTAGTAGTGGGTACAATACAAGAAGTTTTACCCAACGGAAAAGCTATCGTGAGAAGCTCTGGAGGTCCTACCTTTGTGGTTGGAGTTTCCCAGTTCATTGACCAAAAAACTCTAGTCCCGGGTGCTAGAGTTGCGATGAATCAGCAAAGTCTAGCTATAATAGAGGTGTTACCCTTTGAAAAAGACCCAGCAGTACTGGCTATGGAAATTGAAGAAAAACCCAAAGAAAGCTATAGTGACATAGGTGGTTTAAAAGAGCAAATCAGGGAAATAAGGGAAACTGTCGAACTCCCTCTAATAAAACCAAAATTATTCGAAGAAGTTGGGATAGACCCTCCAAAAGGAGTTCTGCTCTACGGCCCCCCTGGAACCGGAAAAACGCTCTT
>CAZSVW010000094.1:0-5056 GCA_964610485.1 Candidatus Hydrothermarchaeota archaeon
ATTTATCCTCGAAGTCGCCTACATCAATGTCATCATTCATCTTCCATGGTTGACTCTTGCCAGAAGGCCATGGATAAACCACTTCGCTGTCAAGTAACGAATTACCCTCATAGAAATATAGCGTTCCTTGTCCAGAATTGCTGTCATATCTATAGAATACCTTCCAGTCTCCAGAAACTACCACAGCCTTGTCGGGATCAACATCGGACATTGCGGTAATCGTCTTTTCAAGTGCTGAACCAAGTTCCGCTTCTCCTGAATCAAAGTCGCTCAAGTCAGTAAAGGCGTATTTCTTCCCCTTGATCTTAAAGGTCTCTCCTACTTCTAACTTATTGTCGCCATCGTTGTAGCTCCTCACGTTAGCATCCACTACATAACCGAATCTTATCGTTCCTTCAGATCCGTCAACTATCCATATTCCATCATACAGTGTATAGTCATCGCTATCTTTAAGGTCACCGTCTCCGTTGGCATCGAATTTAAGTCCACCCTTGCAGTTCACGAAGACGTAATCGGGATCAGCATTTTCCTCATAGTCAGAAGCCTTGAGTTTATAGCTTGGACCACTAGTAACATACCTCGATAGATTGGTGATACCACTTATACTCACACTTCCTCTACTGATTGTCCAGTTGTCATCTTCGTAGGGGTCGGTCTTATCGTCAAGGTCTTGGTCTCCGTAGGTTACTTCGATGTCGCCGCCAGCTCCAGTCACCGCGAGCTTGTCAGCCACTGCATCCTTTATCACATTGGCACTAGCAGTATCTGCATCTTTTCCCGGGGCATTCTTTCCCACCACCAACTGAGCTTGTTCTTCTCCTGCTTTTGCTAGTAAATCTGCCTTAAACTCGCTGGGTATCGTAATCGCTGCTGCCATACCCAAGGTAGCCCCTACAAACAGAGCTCCCGCAGCTATTGCACTAATCTTTCTCACATTCACCATATCTTCAAACCTCCCTTCAGTTTCCAAAAATTCCCACTTGGATATTTATACCTTTCGGCAGGCATTTTAAGACCTACCCACTCTAACTTTAAATTAATTGAAGATATATAAACCTTTCGAATCTCTGAGTTTCTATTTCTGGATTTTCACCTTTCTCATGTTGATTTCCCCCAGTAAAAAACTATTTATAAGTAGCACGTAAAAGTTTTAATGAGAGGTGGGATGTATGAAAAGAGTATCCATCATTTTAGCATTGCTCCTTAGTATCTCTCTTGTTTATGCTTCTGACAGTGTGGAAGAGAAATGGAGTACCTCTATGAGTGGAAATGTAATAGCAGGCACAGCTGTTGATTTTGATAAAGATGGAATGCCGGATGGGGCATATTTTGTAACCGAGTATAGACTATATGCGTTATCTACCAACGGCGTTAAGTGGAGTGTACCCTTCACAAGCCTAAACGATATTACAAAAGCTGATTTAGATGGAGATGGCTATGAGAACGAGGTAGTAGTAGCCGGAGACGACGTGTATGCTTACGATGAAAACCAAAACTTACTCTGGAACATATCCATTCCCGGAGATGCTTATTCAATTGCAGCCAAAGATCTGGATAACGACGGATCTGATGAGATTATCGTCGGAGGATGGAAGAGAGTATACGCCATAGATAACACAGGTGCGCTAATTTGGACCTATAATGTAAGTGGGAGCGTAAAATGCGTAGATATATCAAAGAACACGATAATTCTAGGAGTCAGAACCAGCTTTATTTCTCTAGACTTCAACGGAAATAGGAAATGGTCAACACTTGCTGGAGATACCATAGCGGGGGTAGGCATGGTAGACGATGAAGGCAACGTTGCATATGGAGACTTTGATGGTAATGTAACTGCTTTTGACGAAGATGGGAATATCAAGTGGAGCATACAGAAATACTATGAAAGTGGGGAGATCAGTATATTACCCTACGACCAAGATTCTGATGGGAAAGAGGATGAAACATTAGTTAAACTTTACAACCTATATGCCATAGACCATGGAAATCAGATATGGAGTATATCAGCAAAAAATGCCTTTACAAAAGTAGACTTTGATGGAGATGGGATACTGGATGATATTGTAACTGCAAGCGACAAAAATATCTATTTCTACAACGCAAATGGCGTTATTCAAGAAATAGAGATAGAGGAAGATAAGTATGAAAAATATAATGAAACCGGAGCTAACATACTAGTAAGCGTTGACCTCGATAAAGACGGTAAGAGAGATGACATAATACTCGCAAGCAATGCCGACTATACTTTTAAAGCGCTAAAAGTTGAAATAAACGACACCACCGGAGGAAAACTAGGAGGAGGAAGAGTTGTAATACTAGCAAATTCCATAGATTGGAACTTAGCTGGAAGCCTCGTTGACTTTTTAGAAGGGAAAGGCTTTACCGTTATCCACGCTACCGCAGAAAATTTTGACCAGTACAAGAAAGAAAGCTTTATCATAATACTCGGCGGACATAAAGCTCCAGAAGGTATAGGAGAAATAGTATCAGAGCTCTTATATCCTGAAGATAAAATGTATATAGAAGAGAAAGGAAAATATGCATACTGGGACTGGAAAGAGAGAAAGAGTTTGAGAGACCGCTGGACAAAAGGACAGAAGATAGCCATCTTTGCTGGAAATACAAGAAAAGAGACATCTCTAGCACATATAGAATATAAAGACAAACTACTCTCCTAACTCCTCAGTAACCATAAGATAGGAAAGTAAAGAAATGAGGAGAAAAGTATTCACAGCGAGCAAGATACCAATTTTTCCCAAATTTCTAAATCTATACCATATTATGAATCCTCCAGCTATTCCGAAGAGAATGCACATAAAATGATCCGGGATATTCTCTATCCTTTCAGTATTTTTTTTAATAAATTCTGAGATCTCTCCTCTTTTCAAATAGATTAAAGCCACTATAATAAAAAGGGGTAGAATAACCAGCAGTTTTTGTAATAGAGTTATATAAAGTGGGGGAGGAGGAGGGCTAACGGTTAAGCAGAGCATGTCCTCGACTCTGGAGCTATCTGCTATCGTTAAATTCTCTCCGGACAGATATGTTCTCTTGATCTCGTATACAATCCAATAACTCCTGAACTCCGCATTTTCAGGTACAATTACCCTAAACTCTAAAATGTCTTCTTCTCCCGGATTTAGCACGAGCGTCGCATGATTAGGAAGAATATCAAAGGGTGCCTTTTTGAATCTTAAACTTACAACGCATGTGTAATTTGATGGATTATCAAATTTAAAGTGCAGGCTAGCTTCGCTTCCCGGATAGATTATGTCTGGAGTAAGCTGCTGGGCAAGCACAATCGGCAACGCCGCGAACAACAGCAAAACAATTTTCCGCATCAAAATTATATATACGAGTTTTTAAAGATATTTAAAAGGATATGAAGGGCGTAATACTGGCGGGAGGCTCGGGAACTAGGTTATGGCCGCTGAGCAGAGAACTGTACCCAAAACAGTTCCTGTGCTTAACTGGAGAAAAAAGCCTCCTCCAGCAGACCGTTGAGAGAACCTTGAAATATCTGGATGAGGTCATCATAGTTACAAATAAAAATCTCTACTTTCAAGTTTGGCATCAAGTCAAAGACCTGGGAATAAGCAAGGACTCCATTCTGATAGAACCCACCGCCAGGAGTACTGCTCCTGCCATTGCTCTAGCTTCTGTTTTTTTGGGCGAGGGAGAAATGCTCGTACTCCCAAGCGACCATATTATCGGAGAGGACTTCTACAATTTAGCGAGAAAAGCGAAACCTCTGGCAGAAAAGTATCTCGTAACCTTTGGTGTGAAACCAAGCCACCCTGCTACTGGATATGGATACATAAAACCTTCCAAGAAATTGGAAAATGGATATGAGGTTGAGCGTTTCATAGAGAAACCTTCCAAAAAAGAGGCGACAAAGCTCATAAAGGAAAATTGTTTTTGGAATTCTGGTATCTTTCTATTTTCCATCCCATTGCTGATTGAAGAGTTCATGGAATATCTCCCAGAAATTGGCCAGTATCTGAACTCCTATGAGGAAATGTTGCAGAACTATGAAAAACTCCCAAATATCTCCATAGACTATGGTATAATGGAAAAGTCCAAAAAAGTAGCTGTAGTGCCTTATGCTGGTAAATGGCTCGACATAGGCTCTTGGGAGAGCGTATATCGGGTTTTGGAGAAAGATGAAAAGGGAAATGCAGTAAAAGGAGATGTCATTGCGCTGGAAACAGAAGGTTCATTGATATACGGTGATAGGAGGATTATCTCAGCAATAGGGGTAAAAGATATGCTGATTGTAGACACGGAGGATGCCCTTCTCGTTGCAAAAAAGGAAAAGAGCCAAGAAGTAAAGCAGGTATTCGAAGAGCTGAGAAGAAAGGGAAGAGGAGAATGTAAACTTCACAGGACTGTATACAAACCTTGGGGATACTACACTACGCTTGAAGAGAATGAGAGATATAAGGTTAAAAGACTATGCATATACCCCGGAAAGAGCATCTCGCTTCAAATGCATTTCCATAGGGCCGAGCATTGGATTGTGGTAAAAGGAACGGCCAAGATAACCAAGGGGAAAGAGGTCATATACCTCCACGAAAACGAAAGCATATATGTTCCAAAAACTACGAAGCATAGAGTTGAGAATCCCGGAAGGGTAGACCTGCATATAATTGAAATTCAAACCGGAGAATATCTCGGGGAAGACGACATTGTAAGATTCGAAGATGAATACGGCAGAGTATAGCGGGGGAAGGTTTTTATTCTGAAATACTATTCTAACCAACATGGAGAAAAAGAGCATCGAAATTCCAAAAGAACTTTATGAAAAGATAGAGGAGAAGGTGAGAGAATCTGAATTTGAATCCGTGGAGGAGTATGTAACATTTGTTCTTGAGGAGGTTGTCAAAGAGGAAGATGAAGAGGAATTTGAGTTTAGCGAGGAGGACGAGGAGAAAATAAAAGAGAGGCTGAGAAACCTGGGATATCTTTAGAGGTAAAGAAAAAATGCTCGTTATAGGAATAGACGGAGCTACTTGGAGTATCATAAAACCAAATCTAAATAGACTGAAGACCTTTC
>CAZSVW010000095.1:0-4883 GCA_964610485.1 Candidatus Hydrothermarchaeota archaeon
CTAGACCTATTTACAGTCCGGACTTTGACTTGACAGCAACTGTAGTCTATGCGATAGTTTTAGTTGGATTAAGCATGGTTTTCTCGAAGTTCTGGGTCGATACTACGGGGATGGATGCTAGAAGTGTGGCACGGCAACTACAGAGAGGAGGATTAACAATCCCCGGTTTTCGGGGAGATATAAGAATAATTGAAAGAGTACTCTCGAGGTATATTCCAGCCATCACATTACTTGGAGGTGCAGCAGTGGGAGTGCTTGCGGCTTTTGGAGACCTAACAGGGGCATTAGGCGGAGGTACGGGGGTGTTGCTGACCGTAGGTATAATATATAGGTTGTATGAAGAAGTAGCTAAAGAACAACTGTTTGAGCTTCATCCTGCAGTAAGAAAATTATTTGGTGAGGTGATATGAAAGTTGTAGTTACCGGAACTCCGGGTGCGGGAAAGACCACGGTTTTGAATAAAGCTTTGGAGAAAGTTTCTGGATATAGAGTGGTTAATTATGGAGATAAAATGTTAGAGGTAGCACTGGAAGAGAAACTTGTTAATCACAGGGATGAGCTAAGAAAGCTCCCAGTAGAAGACCAGAGGAGAATCCAAAAAGTTGCAGCTAGGAAAATTGCTGAAGAAGCTAGAGAAGTTAATATAATAGTTGATACTCATTGTACAATCTCTACTCCCAAGGGTTTCTTACCAGGATTGCCGAAATGGGTACTCGATGAGCTGCAGCCAGATTTGATAGTCATAATTGAAGCAAATCCGGATGAAATTTTTGTAAGAAGGATTAAGGATGCAACCAGGGTGAGAGATATCGAATATGTGCACGGAATTGAGGAGCATCAATATATGAACAGAGCTGCGGCAATGGCGTATTCTATGTACACAGGTGCTGCGGTAAAGGTTATCAAGAATCATGACGGAGAATTGGAAAAAGCAGCTACAGAATTAGCAGAGGTATTGAAATGAGCATGGCAAATATCCTCAATACAATTTTCTCTCCGACTTTAGGGATATTTTTTCATTTGACAGATAATTACCAATTTAATGTAATGTTTGGTGTATTTTGGTCAGCTTTCATAATCTCTCTAATCATACTGCTGATAACTAAAAAAATGATAGACCAAGATAAAATGAAAGAACTAAAGCAAAAAATGGAGGAGTACAATAAAAAACTGAGAGAAGCGAGGATGAAAAATGATATGAAAAAAGTTGAAAAGATAACTGCTGAGCTATTTCCCATACAAAGAGAGATGATGGCCATGAGTTTGAGACCTCTCATGTTTACCTTTCTACCTATCATATTAATCTTTAATTGGTTGAAGTATTATGACTATCTCAATCTTTTTATAGCTAATAATGGTTATCTCGTTACATTGCCATTTATCTTACCAGTGGTGGGAAATAAACTTGGATGGTTCGGATGGTATATCCTCTGCTCTCTGCCTGTATCATCTGCATTAAAAATCATGTTAAAGATAGAGACGCCCTAAAGATTAAAAAAGGAGGGGGTAAAAATAGTAGCACCAGCATATAGGTCTAGGTCTTATAAGAAGATACCAAAACGTACTCCTGGAGGAAGAAGGGTATATCATTTCAGGAGAAAAAAACCAGGAAAACATAAGTGTGCTATTTGTAAGGCAGAACTCAACATTCCAAGGGTAGTAAGGGGATTAGCTAAAAGTAAGAAAACACCGTCTCGACCATATGGAGATTTATGTTCTAGATGTATGAGAAAAATACTCAAACAAAGGGTAAGGGCATGATCGTTACCATAAGTGGGCTAATAGGAAGCGGAAAAACCACAGTAGCTAAATTACTTGCGGATGATTTGAAGTTTAGGTTAGTGCAGGCAGGAGCTATATTTAGGGAATTGGCAAGAGAAAGAGAGATGAGCTTGGTAGAATTCTCTAAATTAGCCGAATTTGATGATAAGATAGATGAGCTTATAGACCAAAGGCAACGTGAGCTTGCAAAGGGAGGTAATGTGATAGTAGATAGTAGATTGGGCGGATGGTTAATAGATGCGGATATAAAAATTTGGTTAAAGGCCAGTCTCAAAGAGAGAGCTAGAAGAGTAGCGATGAGGGAGGATAAAGATTTTGAAACAGCATTGGAGGAAACTAGAATAAGAGAAATAAGCGAATTCAAGAGATATAAAGACCTCTATGGCATTGATTTGGATGATCTATCAATATATGATTTAGTTATAAATACCGAACTTTGGAGTCCCGAAGTTATAGCACAAACAATTAAAAATCTAATAAAGAAAAAGAGGTGATTCAAATTGGAAATAGGGAGGGTATGTATAAAAATTGCTGGAAAGGAAGCTGGAAAAATATGCGTCATAGTGGATAAACTTGATAGGAATTTTGTAATAATAGACTCCCCATTTGTGAAACGACGTAGGTGTAATATAAGACATCTCGAACCTACCGAGCATGTTCTAAATATAAAAAAAGGGGCGAGCAGTGAAGAAATAGAGAAAGCTTTAAAAGAGGCTAAAATTTTGGAGGGTAAAGACTAAACATGGGGAAACTTCCTTTTGAAAAAGAAAGAAAGCTCATAACTAAGAGAAAAGCAGAGACCGATAATAAATTTGGAAAAAGACCGGAAGATAGGAGCGTGGAGGAGCATATTAGGTATGGGATAATAAATTTGGATAAACCTAGAGGACCGACTTCTCATGAAGTTGTTGCATGGGTTAAGAAAATACTCAATATAAAAAAGGCGGGACATGGAGGTACACTAGACCCTAAAGTAAGTGGAGTTCTCCCAATAGCATTGGAAGAGTCTACGAAAATAGTTCAAACAATTTTACCCGCAGCAAAAGAATATGTCTGTTTGATGCAACTTCATGGAGACGTAAAACCTAAAGAATTAAAGGCGGTATTCAAGGAGTTTGAGGGTGAAATAGTTCAAAGACCTCCAATAAAAAGTGCTGTTAGGAGGAAACTTAGAGTAAGGAGAATATACTATTTAGAAATTTTAGAAATTAAAGAGAGATACGTGCTATTTAGGGTTGGCTGTGATGCAGGTACATATATAAGGAAACTCTGTCACGATGTGGGGGAAGTACTGGGATGCGGAGCGCATATGAAAGAGTTGAGAAGAACTAAAAGTGGAAGTTTTACTGAGGAGAATATGGTAACTTTGCACGATGTAATCGATGCTTATAAGTTCTGGAAAGATTACGGAAGAGAAGAGGAAATAAGGAGAGTGATAAGGCCCGTGGAGGAAGCTTTGGTTTATACTCCTAAAATCTTTATCAGAGACAGCGCCGTGGACGCGATATGTCACGGAGCAGATTTAGCAGTACCTGGAATAGTAAAGGTGGATGCAGAATTAGAAATAGGCGACCTAGTAGGGATATTCACCCTAAAAGGGGAACTTGTTGCTATAGGAGAGGCATTGATGGATACTAAATCTATTCTCATGGAGGATTCTGGGATTGCAGTAAAAACTAAGAGGGTATTAATGAAGCCGGGAACATACCCGAGGATGTGGAAGGCTAAAAGATGAATGAACACTACTTTAGTGAGGCACCCTCCTCTAAACCTAAGTATGGGAAGATAATAGCATTAATTTTGGGAAGGAAATTTGAATTTTTGACATGTAGTGGGGTCTTTTCTTATAAAAAGATAGATAGAGGAACAGAGCTTTTAATAAAGCACATGAAAATAGAGGAGAATGATAGGGTTCTAGATATAGGCTGTGGTTATGGCGTGCTTGGAATAGTTGCTGCCAAGTTGACGAAGAATAAGGTTATACTCACGGATATAAACAAGAGAGCTATAAAGCTTGCTAAGAGGAATCTCGAACTTAATCATATAAAAAATGCAGAGGTTAGAAGAGGAAACCTCTATGAGCCGGTTAAAGATGAAATATTCGATGTAATTCTGTGTAATTTACCTATGACAGCTGGGTTAGAAGTTGTTTATAAAATTATAGAAGGTGCAAAAAAGAGATTGAGAGAAGGAGGAAGTTTGCAGGTGGTTGTGAGAAAAGGTCATAGGTTGGTAAAAAATAAAATTTTGGAAGTATTTGGGAACGTTGAAGTATTATCTAAGAGTGGAGGCTACAGGGTATTTTTGGCTAAAAAACGGGAAAATTTACAAATTTGTAAAGGTGATAGTTGAGATTTATGGTAGGGCCGGGGTAGCCTAGCCAGGGAAGGCGCCAGCCTTGAGTTTTTCTGTTCGTCTAAAAAGACGAACAGAAAGAAGGAAAGCTGGTGGGGCTCTGCCCCTCATGGGTTCAAATCCCATCCCCGGCGTTACAAATCGATTGCATGAAGTTACAATTTAAATCATTAAAGAACTGGAGGCTGAAACTTGGAGGAAGAGGGTGAGTTTAAGTATATAGTTAGGGTTGCAGGAGTAGATATAGACGGAAATAAGCCTATTCCATATGGATTAAGTAAGATTAGGGGTATAGGTATCAGGACTGGAGAGATAATTTGTAAGATTTTAAATATAGATCCAAAGAAGAGGATAGGTTATCTATCTGAGGAAGAAATAAATAAGATAGACGATGCCATAGTAAACTTTGATAAACTTGGGTTACCCTCATGGTTGTTTAATAGAAGAAAAGATTATGTAAGCGGAGAGGATAAGCATTTAATAGGCTCTGATTTGATGATAAGTCTTAGAGAAGATATAATGAGGTTAAGGAAAATCAGAAGCTATAGAGGTATAAGACATGAGTTAGGTTTGCCTGTAAGAGGCCAACGTACAAGAACGTGCTTTAGGAGAGGAGTAACGGTGGGAGTCCAGCGGAAAAAGAAAGGACAGCAACAAAAAGAAAAGAAGAAATAGGATAAGGTAGATAGGCATGGGAGACCCTAGGCGGATTAAAAAAAAGTATGAAACACCCAGACATCCTTGGC
>CAZSVW010000096.1:0-4818 GCA_964610485.1 Candidatus Hydrothermarchaeota archaeon
ACGTAACAAAGGAAACCCCCGCATGCTTTGAGCCCGCTTTAGATTACGTTGTAGTGAAAATACCGAGGTGGCCGTTTGATAAATTCAGAGAGGCAGACAAGCTCCTAGGAACACAGATGAAATCTACAGGAGAAGTAATGGCAATTGGAAGGAGTTTTGAGGAAGCTCTACAAAAAGCAATAAGAAGCCTAGATATAGGGAGACAAGGTATATGTGCAGATGGGAGAAGAGAAGAGAGAGACAGAGAAAAGATCATCCATGAACTGAAATATCCCACAGACAGGAGAATTTTCTATATATACGATGCACTAAAAATGGGGATGAGTCCAGAAGAAATAAATAAAATAACCGGAATATCGCCATTTTTCATACATAAAATAGAAAATATTCTGAACATAGAAAAAGAGCTTGGCAATTACACCATAAACAACATACCTCCAGAACTTATAGAGAGAGCAAAGAAATATGGATTTTCCGACAGGCAACTGGCTTATATCCTCAAATGTTCAGAGAGTAGTATCAGAAAAAAGAGGAAGAGGATAATAAAACCTTCATATAAGATGGTAGATACCTGTGCAGCCGAATTTGAAGCAAAAACTCCGTACTATTACTCAGCATACGACAGAATTGATGAAGTTGTAGTTTCAAAAAGGAAGAAAGTAATAATACTAGGAGCAGGGCCCATAAGGATAGGACAGGGAATAGAATTTGACTACTGTTGCGTTCATGGTGTTTTGGCATTGAGAGAGGAAGGAATAGAAGCAATAATAATAAATAACAATCCTGAAACTGTTTCCACAGATTATGATGTAAGCGATAAGCTCTATTTCGAACCCTTAACATTTGAGGATGTAATGAACATTATAGAAAAAGAGAAACCATACGGTGTTATAGTGCAATTTGGAGGACAAACTTCTATAAACTTGGCAGTGCCTTTAGCGAGAGCTGGCGTAAGGATTCTTGGAACCTCGCCTGAAAATATCGACAGGGCAGAAGACAGGGAAAAATTCACAAAGGTCCTTGAAAAGTTGGGTATTCCCCAAGCTCCATACGGTACTGCTACTTCTATAGAAGGGGCAAAAGAAATTGCATCCCGAATAGGATATCCCGTTCTAGTCAGACCAAGTTACGTACTCGGGGGAAGAGCTATGGAAATTGTCTACGACGAAGCGCAACTTGAACTATATATGAAGGAGGCAATAAAAGTTTCAGAAAAACATCCGGTGCTAATAGACAAATTCCTTGAAGATGCCATAGAGATAGATGTGGACGCGGTAAGTGATGGCAGGGATGTTTTCATAGGAGGAATAATGGAACACATCGAACATGCTGGAGTCCATAGCGGGGACTCTGCCTGTGTGCTCCCTCCGAGAACTCTGAGTAAGAGGATAATAGAAAAGATAAAAGAGTACACTGTAAAGATTGCAAGAGAACTAAATGTTATAGGGCTATTAAATATCCAATTAGCCGTCAAAAATGACAAGATATATGTTCTAGAGGTAAATCCGAGAGCAAGCCGGACAGTTCCTTTTGTTAGTAAAGCAATTGGAATTCCCCTGGCAAAAATGGCAACTAAAGTAATATTAGGGAAAAGTTTGAGAGAACTTGGTCTAACTGAAGAAAAAGAAATCGAACATGTGGCCGTTAAAGAATCCGTTTTTCCCTTTGTGAAACTTCCCAGAGTAGACCCCGTACTTGGACCCGAGATGAAATCTACAGGAGAAGTCATGGGAATAGACTTCGACTTTGGAAAAGCATACTACAAAGCCCAGATAGCGGCAGGAAATGCTCTTCCACTCAAAGGAAAGGTATTTATAAGCGTTAAAAAGAAAGACAGAGAAAAAATTGTAAAAATAGCTAAAAGATTCTATAAAATAGGTTTTCAGATATATGCTACAGATGGAACATTAGAATCTCTAGAAGAAGCTGGAATAGAGGCTAAACTGGTGAGGAAGGTCAGTGAGGGTAGTCCTAATATAATTGACATGATGCTTCGAAAAGAGATAGACCTGATAATCAATACTCCCACCGCCGGGAAAATACCATACACAGATGGGTACTACATAAGAAGGTATGCCGTTGATCTGGGTATTCCATATATAACTACACTAACTGCCGCTGAAGCTGCAGTAAAGGCTATAGAGAGCGTTAGGAAAGGTGAAATAAGCGTAAGAAGCCTAGACGACTATTATAACGAGAAAACTCCTTTCAAAAAACTAGCTGCTTTTCTAGATTATGGTGAGAAAAAATGATATTGCTAAAAAGAAAAAATCTCGAAGATATAATAAAAAATTTAAGAAAATTTGATACTATACTTGTCGCGAGATGTAATGGGTGTACTTCTGTTTATGGTCTGATGAACAAAAGAGAAGTGGAAAGATTTTTAGATACTATTCAATCTAAAATGCCAAAAAAAATAATCAAAACTGAAAGCATACCAAAGTTGTGTGATAAGAATATGGTAAAAAATAGACTATCACATGCGATGGAGGAATACGAAGCGGTCCTCTCAGTCTCCTGCGGGGTAGGAGTACAGACACTTGCCGAAACCTTCGAAGACATACCGGTATTTCCAGCAAATGACACAATGTTCTTAGGAGAAGCGGACTGGGAGAATAGCATATTTAGAGAGAAGTGCGTTGCCTGTGGGGATTGCATCCTAGATAAAACCGGAGGCATCTGTCCAAAAACTAGATGCCCGAAAGGATTACTAAATGGTCCATGTGGTGGACAATACGAAGGAAAATGCGAAGTAGGTGGGTATGTCAGAGAATGTGCGTGGATACTTATATGGAAAAAACTGAAAAAAATAGGAAAAACCGACCTACTTAAAGAGTTTAAGTTTCCCAGAGATTACAGAAAAGAGAGCTCTCCGCGAGAATTAAGGTTGGCCGGAGATGTGCTACAGTAACCTGATGAAAGAATTGAAGGAAGGAAAATTTGTATTTACAAGCGAATTCGAACCAGGAAAAACTACCGAACTAAGTAGAATAATTCAAGAGGCAAAATCTCTCAGAGGTTATGTGACAGCTTGTAATATAACAGACAATCCCGGCTCAGTAGCCTGTATAAGTAGCCTAGCGTGTTCTTTTATAGTTCAGAAAGAAGCCGGCATGGAAACAATTTACCAGCTAACCTGCAGGGATAGGAATAGACTTGCTCAGTTTTCAGATGTTTTGGGAGCCGCAGCTTTAGGCATAAGGAATTTACTCGCACTTACCGGAGATCACCCAACGCTAGGGGACTTGCCAGAAGCCAAACCCGTATTTGACCTAGACTCTACTCAGCTTGTGTATATGGTAAGAAAAATGATAGATGAAGGGAGAGACCTAAACGGAAACAAAATTGAAGGAGAAGTAAAACTCCATGTAGGGGTTGCAGTAAATCCTAACGCATCCCCTATAGAACCAGAGATATTAAAATTTGAGAAAAAAATTGAAGTAGGAGCCGAATTTGCACAAACCCAAGTTATTTTTGATATAGAAACTGTAGAAAATTTTTTTAGCCATATAAAACCAAAGATTCCTATTCTTATAGGCATTTTCATTCCAAAAAACTATAAAATGGCAGAATATTTTAATAGACACGTCCCAGGAATTAAAGTACCAAAAGAACTTATAAAAGAATTTGAAAAAGCTGATAGGATGTCTAACAAAAGAAAGAGAAGAGAAAAATTTGACCAAATAAATTTAAACTATTTTTCAGAATTAATTAAAGAAATAAAGAAAAGCAAAGCGAGAGGGTGTCACATAATGGCAATAAATTATACTCAGATGATTAAATCGCTAATTGAGGAAGTAAAATGATTGTAACCATTCCAGTTAAACTCAAAAATCCAAAAAGTAGGCTTGCTAGCTTCTTCTCTCTGAACGAAAGAAGAAAACTAGTGCTAGCTATGCTGAATGACGTAGTAGAAGCATTAAAGGGATATAAAATAGTTGTCATCACCTCAGAAAAACTAACCGGTAATTTCAAAGTTATCAGGGAGGAAAAACCAACGGGACTAACTAAGGCGGTCAAGATGGCTACCGACTATGCCCTATCAGTTGGAGAGGATTCCACACTATTTATTCCAGCGGATGTACCTACTGTAACCGAAGATGATATAGAAAACATCGTCAAATTGGGAGACACGAACAATGTAGTTATCTCCGCATCAGAAGATTCGGGGATAACCTCATTATTCAGAAAACCTCCCAACATAATTTCAGAGAAATTTTCTTCAAAAAGTTTTTGCTCATTTATGGAGGAAATAGAAAAAAATGGCATAAAACATGCTACTTATACCTCTCCAACCATATCGCTTGATATAGATACAATAGAAGATGTAATTAAATTTATGGAAATAGGAAAAGGAACAAGAACTTATAAAATTCTGAAGGAGATTGGAATTAATATGCGGAGGGAAATACTTTGGTAAGGATCGGGATACTCAAAACAGGGAACATCGCAACATCCCTGATGGTAGACCTTCTATTAGATGAGAGGGCTGAGAGGGAGGATATAGAAGTAAGGGTATTCGGAAGTGGAGCAAAATTAGACGAAAAACAGCTCGAACTCTGCAACAAACTCTTAGAATTTGAACCAGACCTAATTATCTACGTAACCCCAAATTGCTCGCTATCGGTGCCTAGAAAAATCATAAAAAAACTCTGTTCTTTTCCACTAATAGTAATAAGCGATTCTCCGGGGATAAGAGTAAAAGAGGAACTTGAAAAGCTTGGAGTGGGATATATTTTCATAACCTCGGACTCTATGATTGGGGCAAGAAGAGAATTTCTCGATCCTATTGAGATGGCTATATTCAACTCCGATATG
>CAZSVW010000097.1:0-4738 GCA_964610485.1 Candidatus Hydrothermarchaeota archaeon
GCCGGGATACTGCAAATACCATGTTGTCCGTAGGTCTATTCACAATACTGTTCTCTTGGAGTTATTATTCTGGCTAAAATCGCTGCTAAGAAAACTTTAATTGAATCTCCAAGAATAAAAGGTATGGCTCCCATCCATAAAAGCTTGAGAATTCCGGGAGAGCTTCCATTTGTAAGGCTTAACCATACACCAAGCTGAACTAACCCGGGGAGATATATCAATCCAAAATTAGCTATCACCATAAGGAAAAGAAGATTACGGAATTTTCTCATCTCTATATGTTCATCAACAAAATGTCCTAAAAATAAACTTGCAAAGATAAATCCAAGTAAATATCCACCTGTTGGTCCAAAAACCACATCTATTCCCCCCTTAAAACCAGAAAACCAAGGTACCCCAAACATTCCTATTGCTAAATAAACAGCCTGACTAATACCGCCCCACCACTTACCCAAAACCACTCCAGAGAGAAGAACGGGAAGGGTTTGCCCAGTGATTGGCACGGGAGTCCAAGGAAGTGGTATTCGTATCTGGGCAGCTATACCGGTGATACACGCAAATATCGTAGAGAGGATAAGTTTATGAGAGGTATCTAAATTGCATCTCCAAACAAAAAACCTATGCCTTTTCTCGCAGTACTTTTGGACTATCCCACCTTCCATGAATTCTTAGGTTAGAAAAAAATCCGTTAATAAATTTTTCGTTTATTTAGATTAACACAACAACAATAAGTTTACCGTTGTGAATAATCTATTTTAATATAAACTAAATAAAATTTGGAGTGAATCTTTCCCTGTGTTTTTATCCTCAATAGCCATCTGAGGGTGATAGAAGATGAGGTTATGGATTATTGGAATGTATGGGATCGTCTCTACCACCGCAGTAACCGGGATAAAAGCTATTCAAAGAGGGATAGTTGATAGAACCGGCTTAGTTTCCGAAATGCCTTTCTTTGAAGGTTTGGGTAAATATTCAAAACTTGAATTTGAATTCGGGGGACATGAAGTAAGAGCTCTGGAAAAAAATATGTACGAAGCTACATTGGAACATTGGGAAATGAACAGACATTTTGAAAGGAATATACTAGAAGAGGTAAAAGAGGAACTTGAGAAACTTCGAGCAGAGAAAGGGACTGCTCTAAACTGTGGAGAGGGAATAGAAGAACTTGGCAATATAGAAAGCCTAGAGAAAGAGGGGTACTCACTCGGAGAAATCGTTGATAAATTGGAAACCGACCTTAAAAAATTTAAAAATGACGAAACTGTAGTAATAAACGTTGCATCGACTGAACCGCTACTAAAATACAGCGAAGAATATCACTCCTCACTTGAAGGCTTTGAAAGAATGATAGACGAAGATAAAAAAGAGTATGCGAGTGCCAGTATACTATATGCATATGCAGCACTTAAACTTGGAATACCCTACGGAAACTTCACTCCAAGCCCGGGGTCATCCATCCCCGCCTTAAAAGAGCTTGCGCTAAAAAATAAAGTTCCACATGCTGGAAATGATGGGAAAACGGGAGAAACATTGGTTAAAACTTCATTGGCTCCTATGTTCGCCTATAGGAATATGAAAATAGAGGGATGGATGAGCTATAATATACTGGGAGACTACGATGGAAAAGTACTTAGTCACAGAGAAAACAAAGAAAGCAAAGTAATATCAAAAGATAAAGTACTTGAAAAAGTACTAGGCTATTCCCCCTTCAGCATTACAGAAATAGAGTATTTCCCAAGCCTATATGATAACAAAACTGCATTTGACTTCATTCATTTCAGGGGCTTTCTAGGGAAACTGATGAAATTCTACTTCATATGGGACGGGATAGATGCGATAGTTGCAGCTCCATTAATCCTTGATATAGCGAGATTCCTTCTATTTGCAAAGAAGAAAAAGCAATACGGGGTGATAAAAGAGCTAGGATTTTTCTTTAAATCACCGATGGACACGGAGATAGTGAACACCCATAAGCAGTTTGAAATATTAGTGGACTGGTATCAGAAACTGAACAGCGAATGAAGGAAGCCGTAATTTTAGCAGCGGGACTGGGAAAAAGATTTGGCACGCAAAAACCAAAACCTCTCGCTGAACTTTTTGGGCTACCAATAATCGAACATAACATAAGAAAACTAAAGGGATACAAAATCTATGTGGTCTACCATTTAAAAGAGATAGCTGATTTTATCAAGAAAAAGTTCCCAAAAATTAATCTCATATATAATCCCTCTCCGGAGAGAGAAAATGGGTATAGTCTATATTTAGTGAAGGACCTAATTGAAGGGGATTTCATCCTGATAATGGCCGACCACTACTATGGAGAGGGATTTTTCAAACCTCTCGATTTTACAAAGACAACGGTGGTGGTAAGTGAACGCTGCCACAATCCAGAAGAAGCCACAAAAGTCAAAGTCGAAAGAGGGAGAATCATAGAGATAGGGAAAAATCTTAAAAACTACGATTTTTATGATACCGGATTTTTCTACTGTAAAAAAGAGATTTTTGAACATATTGATACGAGCAAACAAAAAATAACCCTCTCTAGTATTATATCCCAACTTTCAAAAAAGGAAAAAGTGTGTTATAGACCTATAGATGAATTTTGGATAGATATAGACACAAAAGAAGAGTTAAAACTTGCAGAAGAGGTTATAAAAAAAAGGTTAACCAAGGAAAGCGATGGATATATATCAAAATACATAAATAGAAAGATCTCAGCAAAGATTACCAAAAGAATCATTAAATACGACTTCATAACTCCAAATATAATGACTTTCTTTTCTTTTCTTATCGGAATTACTTCATCTTTATTTTTCCTTATGGGGAATCCCGTAGTGGGGGGTGTATTATCTCAGGTATGTTCAATTGTGGACGGGTGCGACGGAGAAATCGCCAGACTAAAAAATCTCCGCTCTCCATTTGGGCAAGTATTAGATTCTGTACTGGATAGGTATGCAGATATTCTAATTGTTATGGGGGTACTATTCGCCTATGGCATCGAAAAGCTGAGTATCATCTTATTCTTCTTTGCATGTTCGGGTTCTATATTGTTTAGTTATATATACCATTTAACCAAAATAAGATTCAAGATAGGGGGAAGAGACACGAGGCTATTTTCTATAATGGTTTTTTCTCTGCTTTCTATACTTTCAATCAAGTTTCTCTTATATCTCCTTTTATTTTTAGCCCTACTCACACACTTTGGTGTACTTTGGTGCTTATATTTTTACCATAAAAAATTAAGAAGTTAAATTGCTTAACCAAAAAATGAGAAAACGTAGTTTTTTAACTTTTGACCTTTTTTTTTTATTTTTTTATTTTAACGTTAAAATTTAACTTTATTAACTAGTGGGGAAGGATATAGTTATGATATCGTGCTCATGAAGGAATCACTCGCCTCCCTCATATGGACTCAAGAATTAAAGAGGTTATATAAAATTTTTGATGCATTACCTGAGGGAGTATACGTTATTTCTAAAGATTATACTATAGAATTTTTAAATGCAACTTTCAGAAAATTCTTTGGGAACGTCGAAGGAGAGAAATGTTACCGAGCTTTTTATGGAAGAGATGCCCCCTGCCCCCATTGCGATATTCCAGAAGTCCTAAAAGGGAAAGTTATAGATAGAGTGTGGACTTATCCTCATAACAAAAGAACCTACCATTTAACCTCAATTCCCCTTCAAAATCCCGATGGAAGCTTTTCAAAATTAATGATTTCAAGAGATATAACCGAACAGAAGCGTATTCAGGAGGAATACGAGAACCTTTTCAATGCAATAGGCATTGCCGTTACAATAATAGACCCCCAATACAACATTCTAGAAGCAAACTCCACGCTTTTAAAGCTTACAGGAAAATCGAGAGAAGAGATAATAGGAAAGAAATGCTACGAGATATTTCACAATAATAACAGACCGCCAAAGAATTGCCCAGTAAAGCGGTTGTTAGCGGGGAGAAGGGAACTCACCAAAGTTGAGATGGAGGCTCTGGGTAGAGTAATGCAAGTATCCTGTGCTCCCATAATAAAGGACAACAAAATAGAAAAGATAATACACATATGCTCCGATGTAACCCAGTGTCACAGAGCACAACGAGAACTCAAATATCTAATACAGAATGTACGTGATATTATTTTCAAAATAGACCTAAATGGGAACTATACTTATGCAAATGAAGCCGCAGAGAAAATAACGGGCTTTTCAGTTAAAGAACTTATTGGAAAGAGCATGTACGAGCTAATAGCACCCGAATACCATGACATGATTAGGGAAAGGATGAGAAGGAGAATAGCTGGAGAGACCCTCGAACAGCCGTTCAGTTTTGAGATAATTAGAAAAGACGGTGAGAGAAGGTGGGTAGAGCTAATCACGTCCCCCGTCTACAATAGTAGAGGAGAGCTGATCGAAGTACAAGGGGTAGCAAGGGATATAACTGAAAGGAAAAAAATGGAAGAAGCCATTAGAAAATCTCAAGAGCTTTATTCCAGTCTAATTAACGATGCTATCGATTCTCTATCAAGTGGTATAATCATACTAGACAGGAATTTCAAAATCGTATGGGCGAATAAAGCCATCTGCACTTTCTTTGGTATTGAAAGAGACGAACTCATCGGAAAGGACAAGAGAGAAACAATAAAGAAAAAAATAAAGCACATTTTTGAAGATCCTGAACTTTTTGAAAAGATTGTACTGAAAACCTATGAAAACAACACCTACGTAGAAAATTTCGAATGCCA
>CAZSVW010000098.1:0-3971 GCA_964610485.1 Candidatus Hydrothermarchaeota archaeon
TGCTTCTTCTTTTGACTTCTTTTGAACTTTTATGGGAGCTAAAGTAATATTCTCCAATGCTGTAAGGTGGGGAAACAAGTTAAAGCTCTGGAATACTATCCCAATTTTCTGTCTCACTTTATTTATATCTACTTTAGGGTCGGTTATTTCAGTGTTATCTAAGTATATCTTTCCGCTTGTTGGCTCTTCCAGCCTATTTATGCACCTCAGTAGCGTACTTTTCCCCGAACCACTCGGGCCTATTATAACTACCACCTCTCCTTTTTTCACCTCTAAGTTTATTCCTTTTAACACATGGAGATTCCCAAAGTATTTATGCAGCTCTACTACCCTAACTTTTGGTGTATTTTCCAAGCCTTTCCTCAGCATATCTCACCAGCCTACTTAATGGTAAGGTCATTAACAAATAAAAGAGAGCTACACCCAAGAGAGGCGTCCATGCATTGAATGTCATGGAGTATATCTGTTTTCCTACCCTTGTTAGTTCAACTATCGCAATAACTGAAACAAGAGATGAATCCTTAAGCAATGCAATGAATTCGTTTCCTAGGGCAGGTAATACATTTCTGAATGCTTGAGGAAATATGACATATCTCATAGCTTGGAGGTAAGTCATTCCCAGCGAGCGAGCGGCTTCCATTTGTCCTCTATGCACCGACTGAATTCCCGCTTTTATTATTTCTGCAATATAGGCTCCACTGTTTATGGATAGGGCAGCTATTCCAGCGGGATATGGGGGAAGGTTTATTCCTAGTGCGGGTATTCCATAATAAACTAACATTATTTGCACTAAAAGGGGAGTTCCTCTTATAAATTCTACATAGAAAGAGGATATCCCCCTAAAAATATAGTTACTCGATATTCTTCCCATCCCGGCTACTATTCCGATCATTAAACCGATGAATATCGATATAGATGTTATTTTTAATGTTACCCATGCTCCCTCAGCCAGTTGAGGTAAAATTTCTATGAAAAGTTTTGGGTCAAACTGGCTTATCCCTACCATACCGTATCCTCAGATATGCTAATTTAAAAAAATTAAAAAAAAAATTAAATTTTTTAGCTCTTACCGAACCAGGTATTGTATATTTTGTCATAAGTTCCGTCTTCTTTTACCTCTTTTAAAGCCTGATTTATCGCCTTCAGCAATCCTGGATTGTCCTTGGCGACTGCTATACCATAGTACTCTATAGTGAGCTTTTCCCCAACGATTTTGTAGGTTTCTGGATTATTCTTGACAAGAGGCTCTGCTACCGTGTTATCGCATATCACTGCATCGATGTTCCCATTCTTTAAATCTAAGAATGCATCTGGGGTGGTATCATAGGTTTTTATCTCAAAGCTGTAGTTTTTGTTCAGGTCTCTTGCGGCATATTCTCCAGTTGTACCTAACTGAACACCTACTTTCTTTCCTTGAAGGTCGGGTGCACCCGATATTGTTGAGTCTTTCCTTACTACTATTACCTGCCCTGCTTCGAAATATGGGTCTGAAAAATCTATCTGTTTTGCTCTCTCTTCGGTTATGGTCATTGCAGAGCATATACAGTCGAATTTATGCGATTTTAGTGCAGGAATTATTCCTTCCCAAGCCTGATTTACGAATTCTACTTCTAGCCCAAGCCTTTTACCGATCTCTTTCATTAAATCTATGTCAAACCCTTTATATTCGTTGTTTTCTATATATTCAAATGGGGGATAGGTAGCATCTACCCCTACTAGTAGTTTTCCTGGCTGTACTGTTGTAAATTCTGGCTTTTTTGGAGTTTCTGTTTTTTGTTTTTCCCCTCCTACACATCCAGCTGCCAACACCATTCCAAAAATTAAAAGGTAGAGAGCTATTTTTCTCATTACGTCCACCTCCTAAGATAAGAAACACGTGATGTTTTTATCTCTTGTTTTTAAAATATTTTTCTAGATGAAACTGTGGCAATCATTAGAGGAAGAAATATGAAACTTCTACTCATTCATCCAAAGTTTCCATACAGGGGAAAAGACCTATTCCCCCTGGGTTTGTCCTATCTCGCCGCGATAGCAAAGAAAAAAGGGGAAGTTAGAGTAGTAGATGAAAATATAGGAGAGATTGATGAAAATTTTGTTAGGGAATTTTCTCCCGAATTAATAGGAATATCATGTACGACCCCCTCCTTTTCTAGAGGGTTGGAAATAATGAACAAGCTTAGAGTATGGGTCAATAGGGCTAGAATATTTTTTGGAGGAACGCACGTAACCTTTAAGCCTGAAGAAGCTATAAATGCAGGAGCGGATTTTGTAATTAGGGGTGAAGGGGAAGCTACATTAGAAGAAATATTAGAGAAAAAGCCACTAAATAGAATAAGCGGGATTTCCTATAAGAGCGACGATAAAATTGTGCATAACCCCGATAGAGGATTAATAAAAAATCTAGATGCCCTCCCTTCTCCAGCCTATGAATTTTTTCCCATCCATAATTATGGTATAATGTCTGTCATAACAAGTAGGGGATGTCCATACTCGTGCATATATTGCTGTGCTTCTAGATTTTGGGGGAATAAGGTGAGATTTCATTCGATAGATAGGGTCCATAAAGAGTTGATAACGGTGAAAAAACTGGGTTTTAAAAAAATAAGATTTATGGATAGCATCTTTAATTTAAATAAGGAGAGAACATTAGAAATATGCGAGATTATTAAGGATATGGGATTTATATGGAGTTGTGAGGTCAGAGCAGATTTGTTTGATGAAGAAATAGCTAAAGCTATGAGTGAGTCGGGATGCTTTTTGATATGCGTAGGTGTAGATTCTGCATCTCAGAGGGTATTAGATGCATGTAACAGAAAGATGAGGGTGGAGGATATTAAAAATGCATTTAAAATTGCCAAAAAATTTGATATTAGGACTAGAGCGTATGTGACGTTTGGATTTCCAGGAGAAAATGAAAAAAGTGTTGTGGAGACAATAAAGTTTCTAAAAGAAGTTAAACCGGACAAAATCCTACTTTCCCTAGCTACAGCTTATCCCGGTACGAAACTTGAAGAAAGTGGAAGATTTATAGAGATGCATCCGAGTTGGGTTGCAAAGTTCCATGGACATGGATATGGAGCAAGACTATATTTGCCGGAAGGTATGAGCAAGAGGGAATACATTAGACTTGCAGATTTGATGTATAAAGAGATAAAAAAGCTCAATCGTTCTATTCATTCGGAAAGATATTTATGGGGAAGAGGTAATTAAGTATTCAGGGATGGAAACAGAGTTTATCAATAGGATTAAAAAGAAGGTCGATGGAGTTATTGGCGTGCTTATTGTCAGTTTCCCCGTTGGAGAAGTTGTTTTTTCCAATCTTCCTGATTTGTATGATAAGAAGTTAGAATATTTATCTCAGTCTGTTTCGATGCTCTCTAATGAAATTCATTATGGTAGAATAATAATTGAAGGAGAAGAAGGACGAATACTTATAAGGAAAATCAAAGATAAAGATGTAGCTATCATATTATTTACAGATAAAAGTGCCAATACTGCTATGATTAAGATTTTAATGGAAAAAATAGGAGAAAAAGTAGAAATAGAACATATGGGCGAGATCAAGAAAAAAATAATTACTTTTGATGAGTTGATGAATTCAATAATAGAAGAAATAAAGAAAAAACTTTCAAGTTTTGGCGGAGAAGAGACGTCAGAAAGAATATTATCTAGGTATACCAGAGGTAAAATAGAGACCATAGAAGAATTAGAAGATATGATTCATTCTATCTGTTCTACAGAGATAGCAGAGATTTTTGGATCAAAATATGCAAAAAAATTTGAAGAAAGATTGATAAAAATGGTAAGGGAGGAAGTGAAGTGAAATCTCTTCTATTTTACGTTACTTTAATTTTTCTTTTAATATTGCCCATGGTTTATTCTCAGGATGGATTTGTGCTACTGAGCAATGATGGAATGCAAGCAATGGATAGCGAGCTTTTGGTGGCATTTTATAAAAACCATCCAGAACT
>CAZSVW010000098.1:3981-4691 GCA_964610485.1 Candidatus Hydrothermarchaeota archaeon
AAAGGCAGATGTATGGATAGTAAATAGCGATTTTTATATTTACAAATGCATAAAAGAGAAAGGTTGCATATTAAAGGAATGGAAAGAGATAGGGTATACCCCACTTGTGCTCGTAGTTGCGCAGGGAAATCCAGAGGGTATTACTAAATGGGAAGACCTTACTCGAATTGAATGGGGGTGCTCTAACCCTGAGGATACCATAAATGGAAAAGCTTCACTTTATGTGATAATGAAAATGCTTGGAAATGATGGCCTGAGAGCTGCATTACTTCATTGGCATGAAGTAGGGGATGAAGTGATAAATATTGATTTTCAGAGTTTGTCGGCCATTCCTCTTACTGAATCAAGATGTATCGAACTTTCTAAATCAGGTAAAAGTCTATATTGGGTTTTTCCTATCGAGGGAACGATAAAGCAAAATTTTGGGGTAGCATTGCTAACAGACAATCCTTCAGCAAAACTTTTCTATGAGTTTCTATCCACTGAGGAGGCTCAACATATACTTGCAAAATATGGGATTAGGCCAAAGTACTTGAATCTAGAAAATACTTCATTCAGAAACTATCCTTATGAGGATTATATACTGCTCTCCGAAAATTACACAGGATACGAAAAGGTTTCTATGTACTTCGCTGAAATGTTTGATCAATTACGTATGGATGTTGCTTATATGTTTGCAGGAATCGCCGCTTTGGCCGTTGTTGCGGCCT
>CAZSVW010000099.1:0-3080 GCA_964610485.1 Candidatus Hydrothermarchaeota archaeon
AGAAAGTTTATTAAGAAACTTGGAGTTAAAACTAAAAGTTGTGCAAGCACCTCAGAAGCTGCTAAGGAGATAATGGAGAAAAATCTTAAAAACGTCGCAGCGATAGCTCCAGAAGTAGCGGCAGAGGTATATACTCTCGAAATTTTAAAAAAAGAAGTTCAAGATAGGGCATCTCAGACGAGGTTCATAGCTATAGCAAGGAAAGATGCTGAGTTTTCTGGCAAGGAAAAAACTTCCATTATATTTGGATTAAGAGACGAACCTGGTGCTCTATGGAGAGCTCTCGGAATTTTCGCGAGAGAAAAGATAAACTTAACAAAAATAGAGTCGCGACCTTCAAAGAAAAGCCTTGGTGACTATGTTTTTTATGTGGATTTCGAAGGACATAGAAAAGAAAACAAAGTTAAAAAAGTCTTAGAAGAAATGAAGAAAGAGACAACATTTATAAAAATCTTAGGAAGTTATTCTAAAAGCTAAAGCTCAATTTAGTACTCTTTCAACTTTTCTTTTAGCTGAAAAAGAGAAACCTAAGGGAAAAGGCTATTGTAGAAATCTCGGGAGGAATAATACGAAAATATAGAAGAGTATGCAAAGCTTAAACCCGATGTAATCTCTTTGGGCTATTTAACCACAAACTCAGAATGGTTGGACATAAGTCTTAAATTAACGAATCTCATACCCAAGTGATTTAAATAAATTTAAGACTTTTTCTTCAGACTTTTTTATGTCCACATCTCCAAAAAAATATACTCTAAAGGTAACGCTTTTGTATCCATTGGGGATAGTTTTTCCTTTGTATATATCGATAATCTCGCATGAAACTATCTCTTCGCTGGAAATTAATTCTTTTATCACTTTTTCTTCCGCATTAATCGGAAGAAGAACAGAGAAATCTCTTTTTATTTTTGGAAGATTTTTTTCTTTCCATTTTCTTAAAAAATCTTTGCTTAAAACTTCAACATTGTAAATCTTAAGTTTTATTTTTCGGTTTTTCTTTTCTAAAATCACTTCATCTGGAGTAACCTCGATTACTCTGCCAACATGGATTTTGTTTGTATATATATGCTTAAGTGCAACCTCTTTACCGATGGCATTTTTAAGTTTTCTGAGTTCTCGAGTCAAAGCCATTATAGCTTTATCGCTTCTCCCCATGGCAACATTAAAATGTCCAAGATGTTTGGCATTTTTTATCATCGTATCTACGAATTTTCCTTCATTTTTGTTTTTAATGCAGTTTGCAAGCTTTTTTGAATTTTTTATGAATATATCATGAACTTTTGCAACAAAAGGATTATGAATTTGTATATTTGCATATAGCTTTGGGTTTTGTCCGGTAATTCTGCAAATCATGTCCAGCATTAACTCATAAATCGGAGAAGAAAATTTTCTTGACTCTTTTACATCTATACCAAGCTCTCTTATTGTTGAGGCAACACTTAGATAGGCAAAATGCGTAAGCCCTTGCACTACACTCATTATCCTATCATGTTCTTCGGGCGTGGTTATGTGTACCTTAGCTTTTCTATTTTCAAAGAATTTTATTAAAAAATTGAGCCATTTCTCTGTCCTTATGGGGCAAAGAAGAATCAACTGACCTTCAAGCGAGGATATTCTTGGACCAAACATTGGATGCATGCCTATAATCTCTGCTTCGCGATTTGCAAATCTAAGCATAGCTCTACAAGGCTCAATTTTAACAGACGTTACGTCTGTTAAAAGGGCTCCGGGTTTAACATGCGGTGCTACTTCTTTTATTGTTTCGCATGTGTTTTCAATGGGTACTGAGATTATGACAATATCGCTTTCTCTCGTAGCTTCTATGTTGTTCGGAGAAAACTCCACATTTAGCTCCTTTGCTATTTTTTTACCTTTCTCTTCGTCTATATCAGAAATTACAACCTCAAATTCCTCTGCAAAAATTTTGGCTATTAGCTTGCCAAGCGCTCCTCCACCACCTATTACCGCTACTCTCATTGTTTCAGCTCTTTTAATACTGCTTGCCTCATAAGTTCTATATCGGGCTCAACTCCCCAGATTTTTAAAGCTTCTGCTCCCTGATAAACCAACATCTCTACTCCGTTAATAATTTTAGCTCCAGCTTTTTTTGCTTCCTTCAATAGTCTTGTTTCCAAAGGATTATAAACTATATCCATAACAACCAAATCGCTTTTAAGCATATCTTTTTCCACTAACGTGGAAAAAATATCAGGGTACATTCCAACTGAAGTGCAGTTGATTAATATATTGCTCTCTTTTATTTTTTCTTTTAAGACTTTTTTTTCTATGCTACATGCATGAGTTTTTACTCCCGTCTTTTCTTCAACTTCTTTTGCAAGTTTTTTAGCTTTTTCTAATGTTCTATTGGCAATTATTATTTCTCTTGCCTTTTCCAAGGCGAGAGAGAAAGATATTGCTCTTGCAGCTCCTCCCGCTCCCAGAATAATAATTTTTTTATCTTTAACTTCTCCAAGAGACTTAAGAGACTTAACGGCACCTATTCCGTCTGTGTTATAGCCAATTAGTTTTTTATCAATTTTAACTGTATTAACAGCCTTTATTAATCTTGCTTCTTTACTTAGCTCATCAATATATTCGATAATTTTTTCTTTGTGCGGTATAGTAACGTTAAATCCCTTAAATCCTAAAGCTTTTAAACCTCTTACAGCATTCTCAAGTTCTTCTTTTTTTACTCTAAAGGCAAAATATTTACATTCTAATTTATGTTTTTTAAAAACTGCATTATGCATGACTGGAGAAAGAGAATGTTCTATTGGCTCGCCTATTACGCAGAAATATTTCATCTCAATAACCCCATATCTCTCAGTTCAACAAGCTCATAAATGCTTAGCTGCCCATTTGCAGTTGGTTTGTCAACATATCCGTATACTAAACAAGAACCAAAGAAAGAAGTAGCTATTCTTGAAAATTTTCCGTATTCACCAACGGAAGCGGTTGCAACCTTACAAAAAGAGGAAGCTTTTCTTGTAACCTCTAACAAATCTATTAAATCTCTATGAGATTTGGTATTAACTATTAACTTAGCTATGTCTGCTTTGCAATTTATTTCCTTTCTAATTATA
>CAZSVW010000099.1:3180-4689 GCA_964610485.1 Candidatus Hydrothermarchaeota archaeon
ATTAACTATTAACTTAGCTATGTCTGCTTTGCAATTTATTTCCTTTCTAATTATATTCTCCATTTCAGATTTATCTGGAGTTTTTTCAATATCATGGAAAGAAATAATTTTTTTTATTCCTAATTCCTCTGCTTTTTGTATTATCTCATCTCTGAACTTTGAATTAAGCTCAATATCTACAAAATCACAAAATATCATGCCTTCTTTTAAAATATTTATTCGCTCTTTTTCACTTCCTTCAAAAACGCCGCCTTCTCTTTTTATTCTGTTTGTCAATATTATCGGAAAAGATGATGAATATGATACCTTTTTAAGTAACTGAGCAGGTTCTTTAATTAAATCTATTCTTATCTCAATTAAATCACATTTCTTTACCATGTTTACCTTTTTTAAAAATTCTTTTTCACTTTTTTCAAGTATAGAAGCGCAAATTTTCGTTCTCATTTTTCTATTATGCTCTCTTCTATCTCTATTCCAAAATGCCTTGCCTTTTCTTTTTTGTAAATGAGTATTTTGTCTCCTTTCTTTAGTTTTGAAATAGATACTGGTTTGCCATCTTTTTTTACAAGCATTATTGTCTCTGCATTCTGAAGTAATGTTTTATATGTTTTATTATTGCTTTTTGCAATAATGAGGATTAGAGGCCTTTTTTCTATCTTGACTCTACCTACTATAGCTACTTTTGTATTTCCTTTGTAATCCACTACCAGAACTTCATCTCCAGCCTCTAATTCAGAGAGGTATTTTGTTTTTCCTTCTGGAATTAAGATATATGCATGCACAGCTCCAGCATTAACCCTAAAAGGTCTTGCAGCAGCATATTCTGTTGAGATACTCTCAGAATGAACAAGAAATAGTCCATTTGATTGAGAACCAACAAGCATACCTTCGCCAATGTTTAGAATATTTGCAGTATCAACGCAAACTCTGTCTCCCATTCCCAAGGGTTTTATTTCTATTATTTCTGCTTCTTCCAATGCCATTTTATTTTTTGAACTATATATCAGCTCTCCCACTTTTTTTATCTCATCTATATTTTTGCTTTTGAGTAAAATTCCGTCCACTCCGACCTCTAAGGTATGAAGAAAAGTCTTTGCTTCGTTGTAATTTTTTGCAACTGCTATTAGCTTTGTATCCTTGCTCTGAAATTCTGCAATGAGATTTTCCAAGGGAATTATCTTCCAATCTTCTGCTTCTACTATGATATACTTAAAACCTCCTGGAATTTTGCTTAAATCTTCTCCTTTTCTTATTTTTAAATAATAACAAGAATTTTTGTCTATTATTTTCACTCTTCCAAGTTTTTTAAATTTCTCTTCATCGCTTTCGACGAATAAGCTTGCTCCTGCTTCTATCGCAGCGGTTGCAGTTTCTTTATCTTTGACCTCTACCCAAAAAAGTTTCATTTTCCAAGCACCTTCATAGCTTCTTCTACCTCATAACCTTCATGCACGATCTTTGACATTGCCATTACCATTTTCGTCGGGTCTTCTGCTTGGAAAACATTTC
>CAZSVW010000100.1:0-4681 GCA_964610485.1 Candidatus Hydrothermarchaeota archaeon
GTTGAAATGGAAAAACTTGGAATTTTTGTCACTACAGATAAATACTTTGACCATGTTGTGGAACTTGCTAAATCCGCAAAGAGAGCTAATAAAGAAGTCGAAGTTTTTTTGACAGCTCAAGGAGTCCTAAACGTTAAGAATCCCAGATTTAAAGAGCTATTGGATGTTGCAAATGTTTCGTTATGCGAAGTTGGATATAAGAGATATGTGGGGGAAGGGCTAGATAAACTGGAAAAAGAGGAATCTCCAGTAGAAGGGCTTACCTACAAGGACTTTGCCACTCAAGGAAAAAATGCGGAAATATTAACTGAAGTAGATAGATACGTGGTGTTTTAAAATGAAGGGGAAAGAAGAAAAAGTTGCGGTAATAATTAGGGAAAAAGATAGACAATGGGAAGGACTGAGGTCAAGTTTGGGATTACTTTTAGAAAATCATCAAGTGGACATGTATGTTTTGAACCACGAAGTAGAAATGACAGACGAATACAAAGACAACTTTGAGTTTCTGGTGGACATGGAAGGAGGGGCCTTTTCTAATGTAAAAGAAAATGAAAAGTATGGGTTCAAAATACTCAGTGAGGATGAGATAGCCAAAAAATTAGGGGAATATACAGTTATAATACCTTTCTAGGGGTGATATAAGTGAAAATCTTAATGATATACAGGTCTAAGCCGGATGAGTTAACAAAAAAATTTGCAGATGCAGCGGCTCAAGGGAAAGAAAAAATAGAGTTTGAATTGTATGGTGAGAATGTAGACTACGATGAGCTAGTACGACTAATCTTTGAAAGCGACCAAGTAATTTGTTGGTGGTAGCTTTTTTTATTTTTTCTATTTATTCTTATGCCCAAAAGATGAGGCAACAATAGCTGTTCCTAAGATCATCAGAATTAGTCCCAGGATAAAAATCAGATATTCTTCTGTTTGCATTTGAATAAACAGTTTAGGTACTTGGTATATAAAAAAGTTATTCGTATAACCCGATTATTGAAAGGATTATCAGGATGAGGAATATTACAATTCCATATTTTTTTTCTATTTTTGGAAGGTAGTATGTGAATAAGAGAGCCAAAAATAAAGACAAGGGGACTATAAAATTCAATTTTGGATTAATTTTTCCTATACCCCTCTCTATTGCGTATAACCATAGGAAAAGCCAGAAAGGCTTTAGTTTGAAATTTAATTGTAATGAAACTTTATGAGTAAGGGAAAAGGGATATATAACGGAGATACATAGTAAAAATCCGATAGTTATCATACTTACTCCTATTTCAGCCCAGCTGATTTTCTTTTTTCCTATTTTGTAGTAGTGATATGCCAGAAAACTAACTGAAAGCAGTGGAAGCAATGAAATATGAGCAAAATAAAATCTCAATAAAGTAATCTGTGAGATTTTTTTCCCTCCAAGAATAATGAATTGGATAAATTGACCAACTTTTGGGATGTATCTGAAAATTGATGAAGTGACTTCGATGCTCCAGTATCCCACATCGTCCCATCTGAGAAGATATCCTGTATATATGAATAAGATAGATATGACCAATAGAAAAAATCCAAATCTCCATATCTCTTCAAATTTCCCCTTTGAGAAGTATACTCTAATCATATGGGCTATTATGGATATTATTAGGAGATGTGTTGCCCAGTGATGGAGGGAAAGTAAAAGTTCCCCGAAGTAGACATTTTTTTGTATAAATATTATGCTATCATAGGCTAGGGATGGGGTTGGATAATACCATGCAGCAAGAGCTATCCCTGTAACAAAAAGAACTAAAAAAGAAGCAATAGCTACTATGCTACTCCAATATGCGGGATTAAAATATCTCCTGTCAGTTTTCCATGAAATCATTAAAATATAATTAAAAAAAATATAAAAAATTTAAAGATTTTTTATTTTCTCTTTCTTATGGCGTATAACACGCTTGGAACAAGTAGAGCTATAGCTGCTATGGCAGTTGGACCGCAGGTTCCCTTCTTTTCGGCCGGAGCCTTTGCACCAGCTTTAAGTGAGGCTATCTCACTTTCTATACTGCTTATTTTTTCTTGCAATTCCTGATTTTGAGACTTCAACTCTTCTACTTCTGCTGAGAGTTGAGATACCTTATCCTTCAAGCTTGCATAGTCTTTGTAGCTGAACAGCACATGGATGTCTTCTACTGGCATATCGCCTTCGTAGGCATGTAGATTCCATGATGCATCATCATAGAGCCAATTGTATCCTAGTTGCCATACGAAATAGCCTACACTTGCTCTGTGTCCAGTGTTGCATGTGGTCAGTATTGTGTCTACATTCGGGAAGAGCTCTTTTATCATGCTCTCTATTTCTGCCTTTGATTTCAACTCTGTTTGGTCGCTGTTTGCCCAGAAGTTCTCTGCAGGAAAGTCTTTCGCACCTTTTAGGTGACCTCCTCTTACAGTCTTGGCTATCTCTCCCTTGTACCAGCTCTCTGGTCTGCAGTCCATTATCCCGACTTTGTCATTGTCGATCGCATCAAGTATCTTTTCCCTTGTTGCATATATTTCAAATCTTATCTTGCTCTTGTCCACCGTGAAATCTCCGGTCTCTGGCAAATCGGGGCTCCATTCTTTTTCTACTGGAGCCAAATACTCGTCCCCTAGGGCTACATAGCTAACTGGCAGAAGTTTGACATTGTCGAATCCTAGGAAGTATAGAGCAGTCCATACCACGGTTGCATCCCATACGGGTTTTCTTGAAACTACTATTACGGTCTTACCTTCACTTACGCCAAGCTGTCTGAATATCTTCTGGAGCTCACTCGGGTCGAAGTCTTTTTCTGGGTCAGACGGATAACCCTTTATTCCCTTAAGTAGTCCTGAAGCCTGTCTAACTGAGCCAACGCTTATCCATATCGCCCCTTTAACTGTTTTTTCTGGCTTATGTTTGCTTGCGTCTATAATAACATAGTTTGCATTTCCTATTGCATTTTTAACTTCGTCTAGTGTAGCCATTGCCTCTGGATGTGCCCAATCGTTTGGATTTATGGGGGCGGCATATCCTACTGTAGCTAATATCAAAAACAGACCCAAGGTGGCAATCAGTAATTTCTTCATGGGGGACACCTCCTCGTAGAGTAATTAATTAGAGACAATTTAAATATTTTTCTATTTACAAAAAAAAGAAAACTTTTTTCAATAAAATTTAAAGTTCAGTACTCTCTCCCGGATTTAATATCACTACTTTTGTGTCCGTTGTTTCTTCAACTACTTTCTTGAATTTATTTGGGTCTTGTTGTATTATAGGAAACGTATTATAGTGCATGGGGATTACATATCTGGGATTGAGGTATTTCACAGCTAAAGCAGCATGTTTTATTCCCATAGTGTATCTATCCCCTATCGGTAAAAGTGCCAGATGAATGTCGTATAATTCTCCCAAAAGTTTCATGTCTCCGAATATTCCAGTATCTCCAGCATGATAGATGTACTTATCCTCTAAGTTGAAAATAAAACCCGCAGAATTTCCCCCACATTTATTATCTATGCTGGAAGAATGGCGCGCATCGGTCATGTATATTTCTACTCCTTTTATTTTAATGCTTCCTCCTATATTCATACCTTCTGCTACTGCTCCGTTTAACTCCGCATATGTCGCAATTTCGTGAATTGCGACGATGGGGGAAGAAGTTTTCTTTGAAATTTCAATAGCATCTCCCAAATGGTCTGCGTGCGCATGGGTAACCAGGATTAAAGTGGGAGGTTCTAGCTTCTCCAGCTTTATTGGGCAAGAAGGATTCTGGGTTATGAAAGGATCTACAAGTATTCTAATTTCTCCAGCTTCAAATTGAAAACCTGCATGCCCTAGGTATAAGACTTTCATATCCAAATTTTTTTTAATTATCCATATATAAATATAAGGATATGAAAATAAATGAACTCCTAGTTAGGGTACTTGCTTTTAGGGAACTCGAAAGAGACGTGGTTATGAAATATGAGGAAGAATCCATAGAGAAGAAGAAGGACATACTCCTGACTCTGTGGAGTAAAATTAAAGAAAGGATAACAAGTGAGTGTTTGGAATTTGACCAAGACCCCACGGTTCATGATTTGTCCAGAGTATGTAAATCTCTAATGATATACTCAGCAATATATGCGGATCTTATTAATCCAGAAGCCAAAAAATTGGAAGGGTATATAGAACAATTTAAGCAAAAGAGGGTCATCCCTATTTTAAAATACGAATGCAAGGAGATAATCCATAGAGAAGTTTTCGGAGAAAAAAAAGTTCCAAAAAGGAGAATAGAATGTAAGCATTATAAAGGTAACATCGCAGATATACATCCCATACTATATGAAGAATCCAAAAAGTACTTTATAGAAAAAGTTGGAAGAAAAATGCCCTCTCTGGTTATATCTAAGGAAATGTCAAAGATAGTGGAGGAAGTCGTAAAAGAAGACCTCGATAAGATATTGGAAGTTTCGCTTAGAAATGCGTGCAGGGCAGTAGCGTATGGTTATATGCCTGAGGAGCCAGAAAAAGTCTATAAAAGCGTATTAAAAGATGTAAAAGAAAGCATAGATTGGATGGTAGAACAGGGAATAATAGAGGAGGAAATAATTCCAAAAATTAAAAAAGATTAGTCTACGCCGCTTTCTTCACCTTCCTTGCCCTTCTCCTCCTCCTTCAACTTCCCCGCAGCTATCACATCGTCTATCCTTAGTA
>CAZSVW010000101.1:0-4641 GCA_964610485.1 Candidatus Hydrothermarchaeota archaeon
CAACCCCCTTGCGTATCCCCACGCTTACGCATGGGTCTTGCAAGCAACGGAAAGAAAAAAACTTAGGACTAATAACTTCGTTTTGGAAAAAACGTACATATTATGGAGAACAATATTTTTATTCCATGTTAAAAAAATAAAATTAGCCAGTAGATTAAAGTAGGTTTTTTGTTTTTAATTTTCCAATTTTAGCTCTGACTGGCCTTATTTTAGTTTTTCAATTTTGTTTTATTAAATGCTTATTATTGGAGGTGATTCTATGAAGATTAAGCCAGAGTTAGCTTGCTTCATAGATGTTTGGGAAGAGTTTGAGTCTGAAATAGAATCGGCATTTGTTTTAATCGATATGGAATTCATAGGAAGATACTTCGACTACTACTATCTAGGCAACAGAGAGATACACCAAATCATGTTGCACTTGGGAGACGATGAGAGCGAGTCCTTAGAAAACCTCGTATATCTCGTCGGGGTAGGTAAATCTTGGAACGAATTCAAAAAAGCGTTCCATGGTTATATGTTCTATCTGAACGATGAAGTTGTAGAGATAACCCCAAGCCACTCTCCGATAATTAGAGAACGTGAAAATAGCAGACCAAAAGAGTGTGTAAGGATAACTGACTCGGACAGAATATATTTTGATGCCCCTCTTATGTATCTCTATGATTTGTCAAAAACGCTTTCAGGCATGGATTACATGGGATATGCAGAGGCTGAAGAGGAATTCATAGAGCTAATGGAACTCTTTCCCTTCTGGGAGGAATGTGTGGAGGGTCTACTCATCGGAGATAATATCCCAGCCCTAGTATACAACTACATATTGCTCAGAGGAGCAGCTAGAGCAAGCAATATGGAGGTGAAAAAAGCAATAAAAAGATTTAGCTTCTATCTAACACTAGAAGGAGGAGACATAGGAGTAATACTCTCTCTTGAGGGGAAATGCAAACTGGAAGTGGATATAAATCTGCACAAACCGGAAATTTGCAGAAAAGAGGTTGAGCTAACAAGCAAAACAATAAAACTACTGATTCCAAACTGGATAGAGGTGGAAGGGATAAGTAAGGAGTACATCGGTAAAAAAATTTAAAAATTTTTTATTTTTTAAATCTCAGGCAGGTACTTCCCATACTTCTCAAGAACATTGGAATTAACAAACCAAGTTGCCCAACATATATCTATCGCCCTTAGCCCATTTTCTCTTGCGATTTGCTCTATGTATCTTATAAACTCTATATCATCGCTTGGGATCTCTCCCAAAATTTCCTTCAACACTTTTCTAACTATCTTATCTGGCATTACCGTATCTATGCCGCCCATCATTCTCAAATACTGGTAGGTGTTTATTCCTACCCCCCTTATTTTTCCTATTCCGTCATCTTTCCATCCATCTAGAGTAGAATTTTTTGCCCAATAAACAAATGCTTCCTTTTCGCTTAAATTTTTCTCTTTTGAAAGCTTATTCAAATACTTTGCAATTTCCTTCGCCACGTTCCAAGAACGAGCGTTTTTCCAAATCTTCTTTAAATCTTCCATCGGGGCATTAATTAGGTCCTCAAAACTTTTTATTTTGCTTGTCCTTACCATCTTCTCTCTAAACTCGATGACCTTGGGAACCACTACATCAAAATAACTCAATCCTAGAGAAGTAAAACTTGCATCTATTATCATTAGTATAACATTGCCCCCCCATCTCTCGCATCTGAGACATCTGCTGCAATATTCTCTCACCCCAGATCTTTCTATTAAATTTTTTAGTAAGCCTATTTTATCCTTCGGATAAGATCTTCCGGCGAGCATGGTTCCAATCTAAAGCACCTGCTTAGCTTCTCCAACTTCTTAATTACATTGTCCGCTTTTGCATCATCGGGGGTAAACTCCCGAAGTTTATCCCTCTCTATTGGACACGAAACGAGCCCCGTTTTGTAGTGTATGCTGAACGGAGCTCTAACATCCCCGTTTCTTTTCATGCTGCTCCAATCTATCAATATCTGGTCTCTCCTAGCTTCTTTCTTTGCAACGATTGAGGTGGTGATGGGCTTACCTTTAGCTACTATCTTGTAGAACTTGTCTAACCATTCTTTCGGAAGCTTCTGAAGATTTTTCTCCGTTTCTCTCTGGATATATACCGCAAATTTTCTATATAGGGCAAATACATCTCCCCTAAGATCGGAGTTATCCAAACATGCCCAGATTTGTATTCCACGAGAACCAGAAAACTTCAGACACGAGTCTATGCCATGTTCCTCAAGGACATCAACAACCGTAGCTGCCACGATCTTGATCAGATCAAAGAAATTCTCACTATGCAAGAACTTGCTTCCCGCATCTAGGTCGAGTATTAACCAATCTGGCTTATCTGCATTTAAACGATGGACATAAGGTATGAAATCTATGGCGTGCATTGCAACGTATCTCAATAATTCCTCCTCCGTATTTATCTGTATGAATACCTTTTTTGGCTTGTATCTCGCATACCTAACAAAAAGTGGTTTTATTTTATTTATAGGATCTTTCTCATCGCTAAATATCTTAACAACGCTTGTAGCTCTGTCCTTTAGATATGGAAGAATATATCTAGCTGCCTTTGGATAATATCTCTTCGCCACAAGCACAAGCCTATAAGAGAGATTTAGTTCTCTTTCTATATCTGGAAGAACGGAATAGAGGAATTCTCTCCCTTTATCAGTTATTGCATATCGTTTATTTTTCTCTTTAATTAGGTTTTCTTCAGCCAGATCATGCAGAGTTTTATTTACTTCAGATGGGCTTACTTTTCCCTTCTCATCTCTAGCTACTTTCTCGAAAATATGAGCAAAATCTATCCATCTTCCCTTTTCTTTAATAGCCAAAAGTAGCAGTATACGCTCTCTCAGCACCTTCATAATTCTATGGGTACCCACTTTTTCTAACTCTATGAGTATAGTAGGTGGTGATCTCCTCTTTTATATCTTCGGGCAGGGGAAATATGAGATACTTACCGTTCCTAACACTCAAAAAATACCCTCTATCCACAAGCCATGCCCTAAACTTATCAAAATCCTTCTCTCTATATTCTAGAGCCTTCCATTTACCATTATCGTCCCTAAGTATCCTAGTATATTCAGTTATCACCCTCAGGTATCGCTTTGGATTTCTCTGCTTTAAATTTTCAAGCTTTCTCCTATCGTAAATTCGCTTTATTCCATGGGGAGATAGGAGCTTTCGCAGAGTTGACTTGGGTATTCCGGTGCCCCTAGAAATAGCTCCCAGACTATGATTATCATTGTTCATGAGGTATTTCATAACGTACAGCATGTCTGCCTCAAAAATAGATATGTCGTCCTTAAACACTTTAGCATGTCTCGGTGGCTGACCTTTTAATCTCTCCTCAGCAGCAAGTATGAAAATAGGCTTATCCAATAAATCCACACTCCTTGCACTTGAATATGGGAACCTTCTTTTTACCTATCCTTTTCCAGTGATGAACCTCGACTTTTCCTCCACAGCTGGGACAAGAGATGAGTCCTGGATTAAGCTTAACCATCCTCTCTATCACTCTCATCTCTTCCAGTTCCGAAACCATCATTTCTCCCTTTTTCCTCAGGAATGTTTCCAGGTTCATATTTGAAAAATTTTTTAGCTAACTTACCATAATTAAATTTAACTATGGAGAGAGAGATAGAGTTCTATAAGGTATTGTTTAGACCCACGGTTGTGGTGACCACGATTTCGAGGAACGGAATTGCAAATGCTGCCCCTTTTAGCTTTTGTACTCCCCTCAGTTTTTCTCCCCCCTTAGTCGGAATAGCCTCCTCTCCAGAGCATGATACATGGAAAAATATAAAGGAAAATGGAGAATTCGTTCTAAATGTTGTAGGCGAAAACCTTGGAAATTTTCTTTGGATTCTCGAAAAGGACTTTCCATATGAAGTGAATGAAATAGAGAAAGCTGGGCTAACGGAAGAAAAAAGTAAGAGAGTAAAGCCCCCGAGGATAAAAGAAGCTTTTGCATGGATAGAATGCAGCCTCCACAACTACATTGAAACCGGAGACCACATTTTCATCATAGGAAAAGTCATCTTGGCAGAGGTCAAAGAAGGATACTATACCAAAATACTAAATGTAGAGAAGGCAAAACCCGTTTGTCATCTAACTGGAGAACATTTTGCTGTGATTGAAACGGTCTCAAGATTTAAGAGGGCTGATTAGTTTTCTCTACAAGTTCGGCATCTTTTATTATGTACCTCCCATGGTCTCCGTACCATACCACCTCCGCTTTATTTATCTTTATCTTCTTTCTGAAAAGAGGCATATCTACAACTAGGGTTTCGGCTTCTCCTCCTTCGAATCCCAAATGAAACCTATTTTTTCTCGCTATCTCTTTTAACTCCTCAAATGCCTCTCTATCCACTTTTCTGCCCAGCCACTCCTTTCCTAACCCCATTGCCGAAACTGAGATTATTAAAACTTCGAACCCTTCAGAGAGAAGGCGTTCCCAAAGTTTTTCTGGCTCTATTCCCCACAGAGGAGAAAAAGATCTCAGTCCCACCTCCCTACAAATTTTATCTATTCTCTCCTTTTGATATCTAGACGCCAATGCCCCCGAGACTATCCCATCAACTACATCTTTTACTTTTAAAAAAAGCTTCTTCAAATCCTCCAACT
>CAZSVW010000102.1:0-3248 GCA_964610485.1 Candidatus Hydrothermarchaeota archaeon
TTGGTTATAGTAGCGATTTCTGCTGCAGTCATAGCTTATGCATGGTTCTCTTCAGCTCAGCAGAAATCTCAAGAGAAAAGTGGGGAAGCAGCAACTAGAACTGCTGCTTTTTCTTCTTCAGCTATTAAATTGGTTAAGTCTGAGAGTATTTCTGGAGGGAAACCTAAAGCAGGAGAGGGACTAAAAGTTACAATAAGGAACATAGGAGGGGTAACACTGGACTTAACAAAAATGAAAGTTTATGTAAATGGAGAAGAAAGCGATGTTTCGGGGGGATGGAAGTACACCTCCACCACCACACGTTGTCTGTGTGTCGGGAATGGTGATTTCTGTAATGCTACAGAGGATTTTGCCAATGTTACACTAGACTGGAATGGTACATTAGTATCGGCTGTACTCTATTTGTACCAAGCTAACACAGATGCTTCTCACAGTATATATGTTAATGGGCAAAAGATAGCAGATGCGCAAGTTGTGAGCGGGGGATCTAACTGCTCGGCTGCATATGAGGTAACATATTCCTTTGATCCTTCTATCTTACGTAAAGGAGAAAATGAGATTAAAATAACCAACGATAAGGGTAATGCAGATGATTGGACAGCAACAAACAATAAAATTGTGGTTACCGCCCTTACTTCAGAATCCACCTTATCTCCCGGAAAAACTTCTACTTTTACCATTTCTTCTCCTCTTAGGAATGGTTATAATGAGATAATTATAGATATAGAAGGTACTAGATTGAAATGGAACGAAATCGTTTAATCTTGTTTTGAGAATCCGTAACTTTAATATTGCCCGACATAAAATTGTATAAGGGTGATAAAGTATGGATAGAAAGTCAGTTAGCCCTATAATTTCTGTGGTATTGCTCATAGGAATAGCCGTAGCAGCCGCAGCCTTGGTTTTTACATGGTACACGGGAATGCAGAAGGGCGCTCAGGAGGCAGCTGGAGAGGGGGCAGGAAGAGCAGTACGTTCAGCATCTGCAAGTTTGCTTATAACGAATGTCGAGTATAATTCAAGTGGGGAGAATTATCTAAATGTGACCGTGGTAAATATAGGTTCTGTTACTTTAACAAATCTGACAGTATATATGGATAGTTCTCTCCTCACATTGCATGATGACTGTAAGGAGAACGCTTACTCTCTAGCTAAGGAAGGTGTGACCTATCTGTGGAATCAGACCGAGATAAAAAAGGGAGTGCACACAATTAAAGTTGTATCTAGAGAAGGAGCCCAAGCTACATACACTCTGGTAATATGAAGATGAAAAATAGAGCAGTTTCCCCTGTTATCTCGGTAATATTGTTAGTTGCGGTAGCTATAGGTGTGGTGGCACTAGCCTATTCGTGGTTCACCAGTCTTCAGAGACCTATTCAGGAATCTGGAACTAAGCTTTCGGCCAGACATACTTTAGAGCTCTCAGGTCAGCTTAAAATAGAGAGTATTTATGTTAATACCTCGGGAAATTCGACGATATACTTGAGAAATGTTGGCTCCATACAACTTAGCAACTTTACCCTATACATAAATGGAAATCTAGATAAGATTGTTAATTTGAAGTTGGATGTCGGAGAGTTGGGGAACATAACCACCCGGAGTATAAACAAAAGTGGGGAGACTTATATGATAAAGATAGTTTCTGCCCAAGGAGCCAGTGCAGTCAAAAGTATAGTAGCGTGATGAGATGAATAAAGCTGTAAGTCCCGTAGTTTCTGTTATACTGCTTGTAATGATAGTGATTGGTATGGCAGGTAGTTTTTTTCTGTGGTATAGTAGTGTAAAGAGTAGTGAACAGGAAATGGGAGAGAAGGTGAAATCTAGGATATTCCAAGAAGCTCTGGCTAGTATTAAAATTATAGATGTGAGGAATTCTTCTGGAAAATATGCAGTCGTAGTGTTCAATAATGGAGAAATTAAGCTTAATAATATAAGTTTATATGTAAATGGAAAACTTGATGGAAATTTATCCTCTTTAGATATAAATTCTATAGGAGAAATAAATTCTTCAATAATTTCTGGTGCGGGAATATATGATTTAAAAGTAACCTCTAGAGAAGGGGCTGAATATAAATGCAGATGGGAATTCTGAGTAAAAAGGCAGTTTCTCCAATAATAGCCTCTATTTTGCTAGTTTTTATAGCAATAAGCATAGGTTGTTCGGTTTATTTTTGGTATTCGAGTATAAAAGAAGAAACCCAAATAAAGAGTGAAATTAGGCTTACTCATGATTTAAATAGGGTATTTGCAGGGATAGAAATCATAAAGGTCAACTTAACTTCAGGTAAAGTTTTGATCGAGAATACTGGAGGAGTAATTTTGCATAGTTTGAATTTAACTAAGAATCTCGAAGAGATTGCCACCTTAGATAGTTTGGATGTAGGAGAGATATGGGAGGTAGAGGTTACTTCACTCTCAAGCGGAGATGTACTCTATGTGACCTCTAGGGAGGGAGCAAGTGATAAGTATGAGATATAGGGCAGTTTCCCCTATAGTTGCATCAGTTTTACTAGTTTTCATAGTTTTAGCTATGAGCTTCTCGGTTTTCTTATGGTATAAAAATGTGAGGGAAGAAACTAGTTTTAAAATGGAAGAGAAAGTAGAACGTGAAATAACTAAGATGTATGCGGGAATCAGAATAGTTTATGCATATACTATAGGATATAAAATAAAGAATGTTGGAAGTGTAGAGCTCAGGGATATAAGGGTATATGAAGATGAGCGTTTAATTGCTAATTATTCCTCTCTAGAACCGGGAGAGGAGATAGAGCATTTTACCTCTTTGACTGAGGGAAAAACACTAATAGTTACTGCTAAATATGCGGATGATAAGCAGATTATCGTACAAGCGCCAATTCAGAGACTTGGAGTTAAAATTGAGGAGAATGCCATAACTGCTATAGGAAATACTACCTTGCTAACAATAAATGTTTACAATCTACCTATAGAATCAAATAGGAGCGTGGTAGAACAATGAAAGCTATTAATCTCATCCTTTTAATGTTTTTTTTCTTGACATTGGACGTCGTTCATGCAACGGATATCACGAGCTGTACTACAATAAGTTCTCCCGGATATTATAGATTGGTAGATGATTTAAGTAGCAGTGGCACTTGCATTAACATAACAAGTAGTGATGTAATTTTTGATGGGAATGGTCACTCCATTACCGGAACGGATTTGGATGATACTTACGGAATATATGTCTACAACTCCGCTCAAACACTCACAAACATAACGCTTAAAAA
>CAZSVW010000102.1:3348-4607 GCA_964610485.1 Candidatus Hydrothermarchaeota archaeon
TCGTCTAATGCAACGATATTGGAGAATAAGATAAATGGAAATAATCAGCACGGAATTTATCTACAGGATACAATCCTCTCTATAATATCAGAAAATAAGGTGAAAAATAATATTTATTATGGAATATGGCTCTATAATTCCAATTTAACGAACATAACCTCCAACTATATAATAAATAACTCTTACGGAATATATTTTACAACCCCCACAACTGGTAATTTAGTATACAATAATCTTCTTAATAATACAAATAACTTCTTATATTCGGGGAGCTCGCATCCAAATAATTGGAATACTACAAAGCAAGCTAAAACCAACATAGTTGGTGGAAGTCACATAGGAGGCAACGCCTGGCTTAAACCCGATGGCACCGGATTCTCTCAAACCTGCTCAGATAGCGATGGCGATGATATCTGTGATTCCGCTTACACGCTTACAACCGGAAACGTAGATTACTTACCTTTGAAATATACTCCGAGAATTAAAGTTTCGGTTAGTACGGATGACGATAAATACGAAGTTGGTGAAATTGTAAAAATAACTACCAATACCACGGAGTATATAGATGACAATCCTATCATTTCGAACGTAACCACCGATATAATTAGAGGAAATGCAACAATACCTTGGTGGAATACGAGCTTTAAGTATAGAATACCGATAACGATTTCAGAGCAAAGCGGCAACGATTTATCGGACTACCAGATTAAGATAACGATCGATACTCAAAGTCTAATAAACCAAGGTAAAATGCAGAGTGATTGCGACGATATAAGATTTGCTTGGTTTAATTCTTCTAATCAAGGTGAGGAAATAAGTTACTGGCTTGAAAGCGGATGTAATACCAACTCTACAAAAATTTGGATTAAAGTTCCATATATCCCAGCTAATAGTAATGTTACTATCTACATGTATTACGGAAATTCTTCGGTCTCAAGCCATAGTAATAAAAATAAGACTTTCACCGGAGAATTCTATGTAGTTAGCGATGCCCTTGCCACAAGCAATTTGAATGTTGTGAGCTATGTGGATGGAAATGCGATAAGCGATGGAACCACAACACTATACCTAAATAGAGGAGAAACGGGTACATTTCCGAGCTCAGAACTTTCAGCCACTACTAAAGTATATGCAAATGGCTCTTTTTCATCAGGTTTCGTCTATCTTGGTGCTGGAGATACTCTAACTCCGGTAGCCTTTGCCGGTAAGAACTTCACGTTTGTGGCTGTGAGAGGAACGCAAAGCTTAGATTTTCTATC
>CAZSVW010000103.1:0-4587 GCA_964610485.1 Candidatus Hydrothermarchaeota archaeon
CCTTTTCAGTTGATCCGACCCTTGCCATCTCAGATATGTCCCTCAGTGCAGCACGGTCCAGGTTGTTATCTGCTGCCATATAAACCATTACTGTCCACTGGGAAGGTTTTGCGGTCATGGAGTCCGTTGGGTTCATTGAGTCTTTAGGGTTCATTGGGTCTATGTGTCTTTTGAGTTCGTTGTGTCTATTGCGTTTGTTGGATCCATAAACTAGCTTGCCTTTATCTTTGGCCCTTTGGCCTTGCGCCTTTTCCTCGGTCTACCCGGTGCCTTCCAATCGGGATCGACCATCCTGAAATACCACTTGCCACCGATGTTGAAGCAAACCTTCTTCTTAGGACCAAGGCTGGTATCCACAACTTCTCCAACGTCCACCCCGGGAATCCTTGATTTTTGTTTAGATTTTTTGACTTTCTTGAGAGACATTGGATTAGCGCTCCTTGGCATAGTCAATTAATCAGTGCAAGGATACGGTGCCTATAGGTGGAAAATCAAAGAAGGCAGACAACGGTTGGCATAATTAGGCAGGGAAAATATCAAGATACGAACTCAATTTTGGGAGCTGACATCAGGTTTCTATCGTATTGATCTTATGGATACAGTGAATTTGTGTATCCACTGCACATTTCACCCAGCTAAATAGTGCAGCACAAAACTAGCCAGGGAACTAGCATTATATTTCCCACGATCTTTTTGCATTTTGGCCCAACTATTAAAGACCATTGGACCATACTTCCAAGATCTACGGTACCATACAGAATATTTTTTCTATTTTCAGTGCAGAAATGTTGTGATATCTATTAGTCAAGATTCAGTACAATGCCTGCTATGTTTTAGAGGATAATAATAGATGGCTGCAATTGATTTTGTTGGCATACCAATTCCAATCGATCAGCCCGAATTTAAAAACGATGCTCGCCTATTAAGAAAAATTAAACAACTCGAATCACTCATAGAAATACAATATGATATGTACGATGCCGAAGACGCTTTAAGAGCCTTGCGGCATATTCAGACTGTTGAAAGTCAGCAAAGGATCCAGAAGTTATTGAATTGTTGTTATCCCTGGACAATTTCAGAATGTATGCTCTCATATGTTGTTGTTCTATATGCAAAACAATTCAGAAGTAGCGAAGGTAGAACCAGCCTTGCCCAGCAAGTTGATAAGATCTTTAATAAGGACAAAGATAAACATAGATATACAATGGATCTTAGAGATAAATTTTATGCTCACCATGAATTTGAAGCGAACAGGCACCAACTGTTCTGTCTCCCTAATTGTCCAGTTCCTGGAAAGGTAAAGATTAATAGACCCGGACAAACAACTAGAACGCCAATGTCCATGATGGTAGACTTAAACAAGATTGAATTCTGTATTTCGAAAGTTCAAGAATACTTACAGGATAGAATAGAGGGTCTTTGCACAGACATTGAAAGTAATCTAACGCCTAACCAATTGAAGGTAATAGTTGACACTCCGAAGAAGGAGTTAATGAGCCAACATTGGATAGAGTCCTGTGGAAAAAAGAAACATCCTTTATCAAAAAGAAAAACATAACAATTGGGTGGACTTGACCGCCAATCTGCTACGCTCCTTGGCGGCAACTGACCCGGATCGTTATGTCTGGGGAGAAACCATGCAATATGTTACGCTAAATTTTATAAGCCCAAATTTTACTCACGAAAAGTTGGAATCGCCAACTTATGAAGACTTGGTTGATGTCTTCGAAGATAGAATGCGAAATTGGTTTCTAATGCCCGCAAAACGACTGCTTGAAATACCCCATTGTCAGATTGCTGCTGTAGCCCTCTTAATGACATATTTTGAGGGGATTGAAATATATCTTTCGGGGGAAGACAGCAAAAACAAGTCGTTTGAATTTTTCGCGAAAGGTTTTTCCAGAGTCTTCCCAATCCAGGATAAGGATAGGGATGCCCGCAAATTTGTTCTACGTGCGATCTATGATCAAGTAAGATGTGGGTTTGCTCACGATGGTATGTTTAGAAATCGAGTATTTTTCAGTGATATCCCTAGAGAACCAATAATTATTTCATTCCCTAGAAATAATGAAACCTTAGACACCTCTAGAATTGAGTCAATAGTTATAAATCCCAGGCTTTTTTTTGAGAGTATCAAAAACCATTTTGAAGACTATTTAAAAAGTCTTAGAAACGGAACTGATGCATCCATAAGGAAGAGTTTTGAGACGACAGTAAAACTAAAGTGGGCTTTAGATGAAGATGAACGCGCTATAGGCATGACCGAAGAAGAATTTTACAAGACGTAACAATTGGGTGCAGTGGACTGGCATTCCGCTGCGGCCTTCGGCCTTGCTTCATGTGGGCAAGTGACCCATGACGTTGGGCATAAGGAGGTTAAATGATGAAACCACTTTGGACATGGGGGGGAGAATTTTTTGGATATAGAGATGGCGATGCTCTGTGGACACATGACGGTAGGCATGTTGGCAAATTTTATGGTGATGAAGTCTACTCCCCTGACGGTCAATATCTTGGTGAAATTGAAAATGATAGACTAATAACCTGCCTCAGTAAAAAGTCCTTACGTCAGGCTGGGTTTATGCCACACGCGAATCGAATTGGAATAGTCCCCTATGTTAACTATGTCGGCTACGTTATGTATGCAGGTTATGAGGATTTTCCATCTCCTGATGAAATATGAATAATCTATGAGAAAGTTAAAAAATTTTGTAGAAGGAGAAAGTTATGTCATTTGAACGATGGGGGTATCAGTTCGAAGGGGCATGGACAGATCCAAATAATCTTGAATCCAGATCAGGGGTCTATGTAATATGGTGTAAATCAGGTGAAACATGGACAGTTCTAGACATAGGTGAATCACACGATGTAAAGAATCGAGTGTTGAATCATGAAAGAGAAAATTGCTGGAAGCAGAATTGCAGGGGTGTAATTTACTATTCAGCCACATACACTCCTCATCTCCAGCAATCAGGAAGAACAGAAATTGAACAATATATAAGAAGTATCACAAATCCTTCTTGTGGAGAGAGGTAGTATCACTTGCCCAACACCTATAAGGCCTCCGGATGTCAGGAGGCAAAAAATTCTGTTGCGAAAAGAGGGACAAGTTTTCGGACCTGTGGATAACGGACCTTGAGCCTGTTGAGAGCCATCTGGCTGTAACTTCGAAGAAGATGGAAACGTCCATTTTGTGTTGCGAAGGTTGATTGTGCAATAAAATTTGTGTTGTTTGGTGTAAAATCTCATATGGTTTCCCGCTTTCTATGGGTCATGGTTTGGGTAAACCCTAATTTTACCATGTTTGGGCCTGCCTGGGGGCAGCGAGGGAGGAGGCCTTAGATAGTATCAAAGCTCTTCAGCCGACTCGGTCTAACCGCACGCCTGGGCTTGCCGTTATGCCTAGAAGGAAGACATGAGATACGAATGGAGTAAACTAAATCGGCAACAGGTCGGCGCTTTTAGTGAATATTTCGTCAAAATGGAAATGATAATGCATGGCTTTCAGGTGTATACTACTGAAGTAGATGATAGAGGTGTTGATTTTGTAGTGCGTTACGAAAACGGTCCTTTTCTTTCTATTCAAGTTAAATCAATCAGGGAAAAGGGCTATGTCTTCATGGAGAAGGAGAAATTTAAATTATCACCTGATTTGTATCTAGCCCTTGCTATTCTCCATGAAGGTGTTGAACCGAAACTTTATCTCATCCCTTCTGAAGCATGGAAGAAGCCCAATGAACTACTGGTTGACCGTGATTATGAAGGTAAGAAAAGCAAGCCAGAATGGGGGTTGAACATTTCTAGAAAGAATATGGGCCTATTAGAAGATTATGCTTTTTCTAAGATCTTGCCAAAGCTAAAAAACAATAAGGCATAATCCGGTACCCGGGGATTTTAGCCCTCAGCCCCCATACCAGCGCCCATGCGGGTCCCCAGTGTTCAAGCCTGACAGATGCAAAGGGATTGCAAAATTTTCAGTACCTAAAGGCAGTATAGAAGGCCCTTACATACCTAACCTTTCCGCCACATCTTCATAATCAGGGACCTCGGCGTAGAGCTTTTCAAGCTCTGAGCGTGCACGTTTCTGCTGGCCCAAGGTCTCGTAGACTAGCGCTCGCTCATAGCGGAGAGCGTGGAGCAGTTCGTTTGACCTGTTTTTCTTGCGGCGGAGGGCTTTGGTAAGGACATCCCTAGCTGCATCAAGAAGCCCCAGCTTCCTTAGCGCCTTTGCTTTGTAAAGCAAAAGTGCGGCATGGATTTCGGATTCATTTTTTACACCCTCTGCCAACCTTACTACCCTTCGGCAAGCATTTGGATAATCTGGGCGGATCTCCATCAAAAGTTCTGCAAGTGAAAGCTTCACTACTACATCATCAGGTTCAAGTCTGAGGAGCTTGTTGAGGCATTCAACGGCATCCTTCCGTCTTTTCTGTCTCTGATAGATCTCGACCAAGGCCAGGAGGATTCCCCGTACGTTCGGGCTCACGTGGGCCGAGACCTCATCAGTGATAGGCAGGCTCATGGTAGCTGAAATGCCATATTTGGAAAAATATGTCCCAAGCCTACGATAGTTCTTGTAAGCAGCAG
>CAZSVW010000104.1:0-4564 GCA_964610485.1 Candidatus Hydrothermarchaeota archaeon
CCAACGGAGTTATGTGGTTTTCCTCAATAGGGAAGAGATAAAAAGGTTAACAGGAAAAGGTTATGTTGAGGGAGCAAAAAAAATGTTGGAGTCTGGAGCGTCTATAGTTGCCGTAACTCTAGGTAGAGAAGGATGTTATATAGCTAGTAAGCGAGGATGTTTTAGAGTTGAGGGTTTTAGTGCAGAGGTTGTAGATACAACAGGTGCGGGAGATGCATTTGCGGCGGGTTTCTTATACGGCCTTCTAGAAGGAAAGGATTTATACTCATGCGGAAGAATAGGTAACTGGGTAGCTTCCTTATGCATAAGAGAAATCGGTGCTAGGAAAGGACTGCCAAGTAAAGAAATGTTGGAGGAATTTTTATGATAAGGGAAGGCAGACTTGGAACAGATGTTGATGAGGATTTTGCAGTGTATACCTCTTCTCTCTCCTTTGATAAAAGGATCTTTCGCTTCGATATAATTGCAAGCATGGCTCATGCTATGATGCTCGAAAAGATAGGGGTAATAAATAAGGAGGAGCTATCTGATATACTAAGAGGGCTGCATCAAATTTTGAACGAAGGATTCGAATCATTGGATATAGACCCGAGACTTGAAGATATACATGTGGCAGTAGAAAAAAAACTCATTAAAAAAATAGGAGCAACTGGGGGAAAACTTCATACAGCAAGATCTAGGAATGATCAGATAGCATGCGATTTGAGATTATGGATTAGAGAAGAGATAGTCATGGTATATGAAGATTTGCTTAAGCTCATTAGTGTTTTACTTCAAAAAAGCGAAGAGAATGTGAATACTATAATCCCGGGTTATACCCATCTTCAAAGAGCTCAACCTACTACGCTCGCACACCACTTTTTAGCCTATGTTGATACTTTACTCAGAAATACGGACAGACTTCTTCACGCTTATCACGTTGTAAATAAGAATCCTTTAGGGGCATGTGCTTTTGCTACTTCTAGCTTTCCAATAGACAGAGAATTTACCACCAAAATCTTGGGATTTGATGAAGTGTTAGAAAACTCAATGGATGCAGTAAGTTCTAGAGACTTTATGATTGAGCTGTTGTTCTGTTTAGCTATGATCATGACCGATCTGAGTAGGATTAGTGAGGAGATAGTTTTGTGGTCTACTCAAGAGTTTGGGTTTGTTGAGCTTAGCTCGAACATGTGTTCTACTTCTAGCATAATGCCGCAAAAGAAGAATCCAGATGCGCTTGAGTTACTCCGTGCAAAAAGTAGTAGAGTTATAGGCAACTTAGCATCGGGTTTAACGATTCTGAGAGCGCTTCCTCAGAGTTATAATAGGGATTTACAGGAGCTCTCACCTATAGTAGCTGAATCTTTGGATATATCTAGAAGTTCTATAAAGGTTTTGAGGAAAATTATAGAGACGATGAAAATTAATAAAGACAAAACGAGGGAGAGTTGCGATGAATCAATACTTGCTACAGACTTGGCGGATTTCCTCGTCAAAATAGAGAAAATTACATTTAGAGAGGCTCATAAGTTAGTTGCAACTTCTATTTCAACTAATACTATAGACACATTGTTTGACTTATATGAGAAAAAAACGGGAAAGAAACTTACTCCCGAGATTGCGGTGAAGGAGAGAAAAGTGAGAGGCGGTCCTTCGCCTGAAGAGGTCAAAAGAATGTTAAAAGAAAAAAGAGAGCATTTAAAAATTCTATATCGTGAAATTAAAAGAATGAAGGATAAACATAGGAGTATAGAAGAATATATACTCAAAATGGTTGATTCTCATGTATAAGGGAAGAGTAAAAGAATTTCTGAGAGATATAAAAGTTGGAGAGAGAATTAGGGTAATTAAGGGAAAGGAGATATACGAAGGATTTTTAATGCCAAGGTCTGAGCTTGGAGATGATAACCACGTAGTCATTAAATTGGACAATGGTTATAATATAGGAATCAGGATAGACGGAGCAAAAATAGAGAGGATACCCTATAAGAAAGAAGAAAAAAAAGGCGCCATAAGTTCTGTTAGATTCTCAGAGGATAAACCCTTGGTTACTATTTTGGGGACAGGAGGAACCATAGCATCAAAGATAGATTATAAAACCGGAGCGGTACATCCATCTTTTTCAACAGAAGAGCTTGCAAACGCCATTCCAGAGCTTGCAGAAATAGCGAACATAAAGACACGATTGCTGTTTAATATCCTAAGTGAGAATATGATGCCGGAACATTGGAGAAAAATAGCTAGAGCAACAGCTGAAGAGTTAAACTCGGGAAGCTGGGGGGTGGTAATAGCTCACGGCACGGATACGCTTGCATATACCTCGGCAGCGCTCAGTTTTATGCTGAAAAATCTATATAAGCCCGTAGTACTCGTTGGTGCACAACGTTCTTCGGATAGGCCTTCTTCAGATGCCAGTTTAAATTTAATCTCTGCTACCAGAGTAGCGTGTTCAGATATAGGAGAAGTGGTAGTAGTGATGCATGCATCTATCAACGATGACTATTGCTTGATACATAGAGGAACAAAAGTGAGAAAAATGCATTCTTCGAGAAGGGATGCATTTAGAAGTATAAACTCCTTGCCTATAGGGAAAGTCGGTAAAAGAATAGAAATTTATCAGAAATACAGAAAAAGAAGGGAAGAAGAAGTGGTAGTTGATGATAAAATGGAGGAAAGAGTAGCATTAGTTAAAATTTACCCAGGGATAGACGTAGAATTGTTTGAATATATAGTTGACCATAGTAAAGGGGTAGTAATTGAGGGTACGGGATTGGGACATGTTCCAACTAGATTGTTTCCAGCTATAGAGAGAGCATTAGAAGAAGAAAAACCAATAGTTATGACTACACAGACCATTTATGGTAGGGTAGATATGAAGGTATACTCTACTGGTAGGGAGTTACTAGCCATGGGAGTGATCCCCGGACAAGACATGCTCCCGGAGGTGGCATATGTTAAGTTGATGCATGTTTTGGCGCATACCCAAGACATTAATGAAATTAGAAAGCTAATGCTCCAAAACATTGCTGGGGAAATAAATGAAAGAAGTCGGGTAGATACCTTTCTTATATGAAATTTGTTGGATAAAATGAGAAGGAAATTTGTTATTATCGGAATTCTCATCGGAATGATAGTATTATACTCTACACTTTTTAGATTCCTAATGAAAATATATGAGGGAAAAACAATAACTCAGCTCGATGCAGTATTTTGGACGATTTCTACACTTACTACATTAGGGGAAGGATTTGCATACTTGCAATATAGGTCTCCAGTTTTACAAATTTTGTCCATAGTTGTGCAGTTCTCCGGAATTGCAATAATTTATGGCGTGGTCTCTCTCATAGTTATTCCATATTTAAAAGAGAACATTTTAATGAGACTTCCAGAAAAAGCCCCAAGAAAAATGAAAAACCATATAATTATATGTAGATATAGTGAAATAGTTGATAATTTTTTGAAACTTTTGAAAAAACAGGGCGTACGTTTCCTGATAATAGAGAAAAATGCTTCTATAGCAAGGAGATTATATGATAGAAATTATCTGGTAATATATGGTGACCCAAAATTTGAGCAAGTGTTGAATAACGCAAATCTCGAAGATGCTAAGCTAGTAATAGCCAATGGGAGTGACGAAGAGAACGCAAGCATTACTCTGACTGCAAGCTCTTTAGGAAAAGATACCCTTGTGATATTAGAAGACTTGACTAAAGCAAAGTATTTCAAGTATGCGGGGGCTAAAAAGATAATTTCACCCAAGAACTTGCTCGGAGCAACAATGGGGAGAGAAGCATGTGATTATATTCTAAAAAATCTATTCGGAATTGTAGATTTTTTTGGAGATATAAAAATGGCGAGCTTTAGAGTAGAGGAAAACAGTAGATTGGTGGGGAAAAAAATAAAAGATTCAGGGATAAGGAAAAAGGGATGCGTGATTGTGGGGATCAAAAAAGGAGAGAAGCTTAAGCTAAACCCCCCACCGGATGAGGTCATAGATGAAAATTCCATATTAATTGCAATAGGAAAATTTGAAAGGTTGAGGGAATTGGGAAAAAGTAAGAAAATAGGACATGTAATTATGGTGGGATATGGGGATGTCGGAAGGTTGATAGCTACGCATCTTAACAGGATGGGAATAAACTTTGTAGTTATAGATGTTAACAAAGAAAAACTGGAAGAAACAGAGTTCAACTATGTCGTTGGAGATGGGACTAAAGAAAGAACATTAGAAGAAGCAAAAATTAAAGAAGCTTCTCTGCTTCTAACGTGTTTGGATGAGGACATCAAAAATATTTATGTCACACTAATCGCTAAAAAAATAAATCCAAGGCTCGTTATATTTTCCAGGGTCAATTCTCCAGAAAATGTCGAGAAAGCATATAAAGCTGGAGCGGACTATGTTTTTTGTCTATGTAGCGTTGCGGGAGAGATGCTTGTTAAGTCGATTCTCTCACCAGAGAAGAATGAGTCCAAGGAGGAACCGATCAAGTTACCAGAAGGAGGGGCGATATATAGGTATAAAGTAACGGATACCTCTCCACTAGCTTGGAAGACTTTAGAAGATTCAAAGATAAGAGAGAGA
>CAZSVW010000105.1:0-4429 GCA_964610485.1 Candidatus Hydrothermarchaeota archaeon
ATGTAATTATCGTTGTAAAGAGAGAGATAATGCTTTTTTCATCTTCTGGATAGATTTTACTGGCTCGTTCTACTAATCTATCAACATCCGATAATATACCCAGGTGTTTTAGCATTATCACACCGCAGATTGGTGGAATAGGTTCATTTATCCGTCCCTTAACGAGTTCTACAATTTTTTTATAATAAGAAGCAGATTTCAGTTCCAATTCAAGTGCTGTTTGATACCGTTCATGCCTTTCAACTTCTTTTTCCATACCTTTCTGTCTATACTGGTCGGCATAATTGTAAAATTCTTTATCTAATCGCTCAGGAAGTTTATCTCGGAGTTTGTCTATATCTTCCTCTTCTATCTGAAATATATCGCCCCGTCTGGAGCACAATCTCTCCCTCTCTTCTTTCCACCCCTTCCAAAAATCATCGCCATTTTTTAGCATCACCAGATTGGCAATCGCCTTCAGCCACAGTGAGTCGAGGAATGCGGTATCCTTCTTGGTGTCAATTTCCTTTTCCTCATTTATTGCCCACCAGTAGTATAACAAGGCGAGCGAGTGTGTAACTCTGTAATTTGTCGGGTCTTTTTTCTGCTCCTCTTCCCAAATCTCTGCCGCTTCTTTCCGCCTATTCGCTTTCAGATATGAAATGGGTAAGATATTTTTAAATTGGATAAGTTCCTGTTGGATTTTAAGGTCATTCGGCTTCAACTCTAATGCAAGACTCAAGTCAGAACATGCACCATCCCAGTCCTTCTCCTCAATTTTTCGATTCGCTTGATGGACAAGAAGCTTTATTGCCAGCCTCTTTACACCATCATTTTCTGGGTTTTGGGATAAAACCGCTCTGAACTCACTCAGTGCATCTTCAATTCTTTTTTGTTGAGTATAAACTAATCCCAAGTAATAACGGAGGTCGCCTTCGTTATCTTTGTCTATATATCTTTTGATGATACTTTCAGCTTCCTGGTATCGCTCTTCTTTCATTAAACACGCAATCAACTGCAAGATTGGTGTTGCCTTATTTCCATGAACTGTATCGATTCTCATTCTGAATATCCTCCTCTGATCTGATCTAAATCGTTTTCAGGTTTTTCTTTAATATTGAGAATATCCTGATCAATCATGCCAACCATAGGAGCCAGCGTCTCTATTGCCTCATGCCAGCGCTCTTTTTTCATGTACTCATTCGCCACGAGATGTGCCGCATAAACAGCATACCTACCACTTTTGACTTCTTTCAGGACATCAATAGCTCCATCGTCACCTTTCTTTAACATCGCCAACCCTAAATGATATTTCAACCTAGGATTATCAGGCTGCTTTTCTAAAAGTTCTCTGAGAGTAGAGATACATTCATCGTATTCGCCCGTTTTGAGCTCGAAAAGACTCTCATAATATGCATATAGTTCGTTATCGGGCTCCAGTTCGGCTGCCTTCGATAGTAACAGTCTAATATTACTCTCAGATTCACCTTTCTTAATTTCGTTTATCGCGAGCCGGAAATAAACCCCAGCCAAATTCTTTTTCGTCGCTTGATCTCCTTCATACCCTTTTAGATATGCCTCCCATTCCGATATTGCATCTACATATCGCTCTTCAGTGACATATTGCCGCCCAAGAAGGTAATGAATCCTGCAAATATTCAGTTCTAACCTTTTATCTTCAGGATTCCGTTCAAAAAGCTTCTCCCACATGCGAAGTCCCATTTCAAATTTTTTAATATTTACAGCAGCCAAGCCTAGATAGAACAGGAGTCCATCACTTTCATCACCAAGTTGGTTTGCCTGTTGTAGATGTTCAAAAGCTGCTGAATAATTCAATTGCTTACAATGAAGAATCCCCAGTCTTTTTAGTGCTATCGGATGTTTTTCCACTTGAATTACACGTTTATACTCTTCTATCGCCTCAGGTATTTCCTCGCGTCCTTCATGAACGAGTCCTTTACCGAGATGTGATAAATAATGTTCTGGATTTAATTCAATTGCTTGACAGAACTTAGATAGAGCATTATCATAGTCTCCCTGAAGATAGCAGAATCTGCCCAATGCGTACAGGATCTCAGGATCTTGAGCATCATTTTTGTAAGCATTTACATAATCATCTTTTGCTTCTTCAATCTGATTATTTTGCAAAAATATATGTCCACGCTGGAGATATGCCCGTGCTTTATATTCACTCTCATGGCCGATTACATTACTAAACTGCTTTAAAGCCTCTTCGTATCTTTTCTCATGAGCAAGGGAACAGGCTAAATAGTAAAATACTGCTGGATCTTCGCCTATTTTCAATAACCACTGGTAATCGATTATTGCATCTTCAAATCTATCCAATTGCGAAAGAGACCTGGCAATGTAAAAAACCGTATCTTTTGTATCTTCATTTCTTACCCAGGCTGGTGCTTTCTCACATTCTTCAATAACCATATCAAATTTATTCTGATGATACAGCGCGGATATTAATAGAGAGAATGTATCGTATTTCCAACGCAGATTCAGCACAGCACGGCTATGCACTTCTGCCCCTTCCCACTTCTCCTCTCCGAAGTATATTTCCGCTAATAAATCATGGGCTTCAATATAATTCCAATCCAATTTTAGAGCTTTTTCGAGATTATTCTTCGCTTCTTGAATCGAACCGATTTCTTTCAATTGTCTTGACAGATGGTAAAAGTATTCTTTTACCCCACTATCGAGGGCGATAGCTCTCTGGAAAGTGCTAATGGCTGTTTTGGGGTCTTGATTTAAGGCGTATGCCTTCCCCAAATAATACAAGTAGTAAGCATTATCTTTGTCTAACTCTACCGCCTTTTCCAACCTCTGAATGGCTTCCTCAAGTTTCTCCTTATCAGTATTGAGATTGGTATCCATAGCTCACGCTCCCTCCAATTGATCTATCAATATCTTTCCAACCTGAAAAGATGCATCTGCCTGATTTGGATCCAATTGAAGAGATTCTCGAAATGCAGCCAGTGCATTCTCAATAGCACCGTCTTCGAGATATACTTTTCCCAGATAATAATTAGTCGCAGCTCGATTGGGGTTAAGTTTTTGTGCTTCTTTTAAATGAGTAATTGACTTATTAAAATCACCTTTTAAAAAGTACCCTAATCCTAGATAGTAGTGAGCCCATTCTACCTGAGAGTTGGCGTTGAGAACCCTCTGGTTGAGATATATCGCTTCCTTTAACTTCGTGGCATCATCTTTTTCGTCAACATGGCAAATGCTTTCAAGGAGAGAATACACTCTCTTACTTTCCCCATCTATTTGTGAAGTTCTAAATCTTATGTATTCTATGTAAATCTCAATAGCCTCTTTAGTCTTATTTCCTTCTCCCGCGTAGCAATTTCCCAGTAACATAATAGCGCCTTCGTCTAAAGGATAATTAAGTTCTCTTGCCTTTTTGTAATTATTAAAAGCTGACGGTTTGTCATTTTCAAATATATTAATTCTGCCCAAAGCAAAATAGGCTTTGCCCAATAAATTAATTTCGGTGGTATCTATTTTCTTGCGACTCTCCAAGCCCTTAATTATCCGCTTATATATTTTACGTGCTAAAGCAGTTTTGCCCCTAACAGCCAATTTATCTGCCAGTCCAAGAAGAATTCTGTTAATCAATCTATCCCCCCGTGAGGGGAGTTCCACACCAAAAGCCAATTTAACATTATATGTATTGAGGTAGAGTAAAATTGTTCCAGATATGATCACACTCAAAATGGATTCAGGTAAAAAGAACAAAGCGATGACAAGAAGAATAAGGTAAGTGACCATAGAAAGAGTTCTAGCCCATGGTTTCATTTTTAAAAGACCCCAACCCAATGCAATGAAATATAAACCCAAGCCAAAGAATACAATCAATGGTATTCCTCCAATAATGTGAAGGATTCCCAGGATTTTTATCCCCGTTGGTGTTTTATTTTCTTCCATCATAAACCTCCACTCTCCCATATTTTGAGAAGTCTATTTGCATGTGCTTCCAGGTTCTTCTCAAGACCGAGTTCAATAGCTTTTCTAAGTGCGTTTATAGCCTCGTTTTTGTGCCCAATGTTATAGAGCGACAATGCCATATCGCGATAGAAGAGGGCAAATTTTGGATTGCACTCGATGCCTTTTTCAAATATTTTTATGGCATCTCGATAACGCTGCCAACTATTATAGAACTCTCCAAAATTCAAATAGACTTTTGAACTATGAGGATAAGTCTCTAATAACTTATTTAACCTCTTTTCTGCATCATGAATCTTATTAATTCTGATTAATTCCTGTATTTCAGCGATATTTTTGCTAATCTCTTCGTCTTCGGGATCTATGCCCCGTTTATACTTCTTAATAGCATCTAACAACTCCACGGCAGTGTTGTATCTCTTCTTAATATCCCGATTCATCGCCGTCAAGATAATATCATTGAGTTTTAAATCTATCTCGGTATTGACTTCCA